>DASVIU010000209.1:0-6401 GCA_036386275.1 Bacteroidota bacterium
GGCTCCGGCTTTGTCACGCTTGAAATCCACCTGCTCTCCGGCGGCGTTGTAGACGGGGATGGGGGATCCCGTCGGGGTCCCGAGCCCGATTGTGTAGATCAGCACCCCCTTTTTTGCCGCGTCTTCCGCAGCATCAAACACCTCTCCTTCGGTGTTCTCACCGTCCGTGATGATGATAAGGACCTTTGTCGTCGTCTCTTCGAGGTTGAACGATTCCCCGGCCCGCTCGATGGCGGACCCGATATCGGTCCCGGGGACGGGAATGGCGTCCACGTCGACGATATCAAGGAACATGCTGGCCGCACTGTAGTCGGTCGTCAGGGGAAACTGCGTGAAGGCCTGACCGGCGAATATGATCAGCCCGATCCTGTCGCCGCCGAGCCTGGAGACAAGATTGCGGATTTCAAACTTTGCCTTTTCAAGGCGGTTGGGCTTGATGTCCTCCGACTTCATGCTGAGCGAGACATCCAGCGCGATGAAGATGTCCACCCCCTCCTGCTTCACGTCCTCGAGCCGCGTCCCGATACGGGGGTTGGCAAGCGCCACGAGGAGGCACGTCACGGCGGCAAGCAGGACGATGAATTTGGCGAGCCGTTTGCTCCGGCTCGCATTCCCGGACAGGCGCTCCAGTATCAGGGGGTTTCCGAACCGGCTCGCGGCGTTCGCCCTGAAGCGTGCGAACAGCCAGTACACGAGGACCATCACCGGGATGACTGCGAGCGCGTACAGATATTCGATATTGGCGAACCGTATCATTTCACGGGAGCTTTCTCAGTACAGAGCCGTTCAGCGCAAACTCAAGTAGGAGCGCGATGCACCCGGCCAGGGCCCAGCCGTAAAACAGCTCGGTATACGAACGGTACGCCTTGACCTCGATGCGGGTCTTCTCGAGCCTGTCGATCTCCGCGTACACCTGTTTGAGCGTTCTGTTGTTCGTCGCCCGGAAGTACTGCCCGTTTGTAATTTGCGCGATCTGCTGCAGGGCCTTCTCATCGACATCGGCGGGGATATTCTGGTACCTCTTCCCGAAGGGAGTCATGACGGGATAGGGGGCTTCCCCCTGCGTGCCGACCCCGATCGTGTAAATCCTGATGGCGAACGTCTGCGCGATCTGCGCGGCGGTGATGGGATCGATCTCGCCCCGGTTGTTCACGCCGTCCGTCAGAAGGATCATGACCTTGCTCTTCGTCTTGCTGTCCCTGAGGCGGTTGACACCCTGCGCGATCGCCATCCCGATGGCTGTGCCGTCCTCGACCATCCCGGGCTTCACCTGACGGAGGAGGTTCTTGAGGACCCGGTAGTCGAGCGTCATCGGGCACTGGGTGAAGCTCTGCCCGGAGAATATCACGAGCCCGATCCTGTCGTTCTGCCTCCCGTCGATGAAGTTCTGCGCGACTTCCTTTGCGGCCTCGACCCGGTTGGGCTGGAGGTCCTCCGCGAGCATGCTGCCGGAAATATCAAGGAGGAGCGCGATGTCGATCCCCTCGGAGTAGATGTTCTCCCCCCGGGACGTGGTCTGGGGGCGGGCGAGCGCCACCACCAGAAGAGCCAGGACGATCATACGCAAAACGAACGGGAGGTGCCGGAGGCGCTCTCTCAGCGTCGGTTTGAGATTCGCGAACGGCAAAAGGGTTGAATAGGCGTAGTGACTTGTGACATCCCTCTCCCGGCGGATGTACCAGACAACGAGAACGGGGATGAGCGCCAGTCCCGCCAGATACCTCGGATCTGCAAATGTCATGTTATTCCAGGGCATGTGCGGCCACTTTCATTTCCCCCGAAGCGACAGGAGTCATCTGGACGATCTTCGTCCTGTCGACAAAATCATGAATCACCGTGATCATCTCTTCGTGGTCCGCGATCCCGGGCTCGAACTTCGCAAACTTCACCAGGTCCGCCCGGCGCAGTATCCGTTCCGCCGTCCCGGACATTTCATCGGGGAACCGGAGCTTCCGGAGTCCCGCGAGAATCTCGTCCGTGGTCTCCTCCATCGCCTGCATCGAGTAACGGTTCTCCAGGTACCGGCGGAAAATCTCCGTCGCCTCGGAGTAGTACTGCTTGATGAGTCCCTGCTGCCAGAGCTTCTTCTCCTTCAGGAGCGCAAGCTGCTCGAATGCGATTTCGTGCGCGGGGCGCGGTGGGGGGACATAGTCCGGCTCCCCGGCCTTCCGGGCTTTCCGCCGCTTCCATATCCGCCATGCGGCGTACAGGAGGGCCGCAGCGACGATCCCCGCTCCCGCATACGACAGTATTTCCGCGAGAGACATCGGGATCGACATGGGGGGCTTGAGATCGCGGATGTCCTTGCTCGTGTCTACCGGAACAGTACGGACCGTGAGCACGACCGGGTTTGTGGAAACGGTGCGGGGCGCCGCCTCGCCGGGGATCGTGACCGAGATGTTGATTGAGGGAAATTTCGCCAGACCCGAATCATACTTTGAGACGACAAAGGCGGTGGAACTTGATGTATCCGACGTCCGGGTAACGGGACGCCGTTCGAGAACCAGGAACCCGCCGGCGGAGTCCCCCAGCACAGGGAGGAACACCGCCCCCTTCGGATGAAGAAGGTCGACATGAAGGGTGATCCAGTCTCCCACCAGGTACGATGACGAGTCCGCGTGCGCATACGCGGAGACGCGCACCGGCTGTCCGGCGGCCATGGAGAACCAGAGGAGGGGGAGCAGGAGCGCAAGGCGTGCTGTCCGGATCCGGTTCACCACCTGTGTGTCCTCAGCTGGAAGAAATCGACGATCGGTTTGATATACGGCCTGTCGATCCGTATCGGGATCGCATCCACCTTGCTCCGGAGAAACAACCCTCTCCGCGCCGCACGGCGCGCCTGCCAGAATTTCTCGAACTGCATCCGGACCCCCGCCACCCCCGTGTCGATCCACCGTTCGGCACCCGTCTCGGCATCGCGGAGTTTGATCATCCCCGCGTCCGGCAGCCGCTCCTCGCGCGGATCCGAGAGCTCCACCGCGATGACGTCGTGCCGCCGGCTGATGATGCGGAGGATGCTGTCGTACCCTTCGTCGATGAAATCGGACACGATGAACGCGATGGAACGTTTCTTCGTCACGTGATTGAAATATTCGAGGGCCTGCCGGATGTTCGTCCCCGTCCCCTCCGGCTCGAGCGACACGAGCTCGCGGATGATCCGGAGTATGTGGGCGCGCCCCTTTTTCGGCGGGACGAAGGTCTCGATCCTGTCGGTGAAGAGTATCAGTCCGACCTTGTCGTTGTTCTTGATTGCGGAGAATGCCAGGACGGCGCATATCTCCGCGGCGATCTCATTCTTGGTCTGCGTGACGGAGCCGAAGTTCCCCGAGCGGCTGAAGTCCACGACGAGCATGACCGTCAGCTCCCTCTCTTCCTCGAACACCTTCACGAAGGGGCGGTTGAAACGGGCCGAGACGTTCCAGTCGATGGTGCGGATGTCGTCGCCGAACTGGTACTCGCGCACCTCGGAGAACTCCATGCCGCGTCCTTTGAAGACGCTGTGGTATTCGCCGGAGAAGACCTGGTTGACAACCCCGCGTGTCTTGATCTCGATCCGGCGGACTTTCTTGAGAAGTTCCCGCGTATCCATGCTCTAGTGTCGCTCCGGGCGTGAGGTCAGGGGACCTCGATCTTGTTCAGAACTTCCTGGACAATCTGTTCAGGAGTGACCTCCTCGGCTTCCGCCTCGTACGTCACCGCCACGCGGTGGCGCAGGACGTCGAAGCTCACGGCGCGGACGTCCTCCGGGATCACGTATCCCCTCCGCTTGATGAATGCGTAGGCCTTGGCCCCGAGTGCGAGATTGATCGAGGCGCGCGGAGAAGCGCCGTACATTATCAGCGGCGCAAGGTTTCCCAGGTTGTACTGTTTCGGGTTTCGCGTGGCAAAGACGATGTCGAGTATGTATTTCTCGATCTTCTCGTCCATGTAGATCTCGCCGATCACTCCGCGCGCCTTTATGATGTCGTCGGGCGATACGACGCTGTTCAGCTCCGGGACGGTCCCGCTGACGTTCGCGCGCATGATCAGGAGCTCCTCCTCCTTGGTCGGGTAGCCGATCTTCACCTTCAGCATGAACCGGTCGACCTGAGCTTCGGGGAGGGGGTACGTCCCTTCCTGCTCGATCGGGTTCTGTGTTGCAAGGACAAGGAAGGGCTCGGGGAGCTTGAATGTCTGTTCGCCGATCGTCACCTGGCGTTCCTGCATCGCTTCGAGGAGCGCGCTCTGTACTTTGGCGGGGGAGCGGTTGATTTCGTCGGCAAGTATGAAGTTCGCGAACACCGGGCCTTTCTTCGTCTGGAACGACCCTTCTTTCTGGTTGTAGATCAGCGTCCCGACGAGGTCCGCCGGAAGGAGGTCCGGGGTGAACTGGATCCGCTGGAATTTCGCCTTGATGGCGGAGGCGAGCGTCTTGACGGCCAGGGTCTTCGCCAGACCCGGCACGCCCTCGAGAAGTATGTGCCCGTTGGCAAGGAGCCCGATCAGGAGGCGTTCGACCATGTTCTTCTGCCCCACGATCACCTTCCCCATTTCGAGCTGCAGGATGTCGATGAACGCGCTTTCACGGTGGATTTTCTCGTTTATCGCCTTAATATCATACGCCATGGAACTTCCTCCGGTTGCAGAAATGATCTCGGTGTTTACAAAATTGGACGATTTGAAATTTACAAAAGTTTAAGAGGAAAATCAACGAACCCCCGTTCGCGAATTTGACAATTCGCATGTTGATGCGTAGGTTCACGTAAGGGGTGGGTGCGTTCTCAAAAAATGAGAGCCTCCCCGGGGAGGATGTACGATTGATATTGAGCCTGTTTAGAAGTATCTTTCAGGGTCAATCACAGCCCAGCGATGGGTTGAATCCGCTAACGCCGGTAGGCCGGCAAACCCTGTGCGCGCGAGCGCAGAGGGTTTTTTTCTATGGAGAAGAACATCGAAACCGTAGCATTCATACTTGACGGTGATTTCACCCGTAGAGTCGTTCATGACCTGGTTGGTTGCCATCCGACTCCGGCTCAGATTGAAGCGTTCTGCAAGTCGGCAATCACGGCGAACGAAAGGATCAAAGGTGCCGCGTACTATGATTGTCCGCCCTTTGAGGAAATCCGTCCGCTGCCGATCTCCGGGGCGCCTTATATCTTCAAGAACCAGCCGACGTACTGGAAGGCATTCAAGTTTCAGGAGGCGTTGCTGAAGAACAACTTCTTCTCGTATCGACTCGGAAAGCTTTCTTTTGACGGGTGGAGATTGATGAGAGTCGCGACGAAAAAACCCGTGGCGGGACCAAGGCTGTTGTCCGACAACGACTTCGAACCGATTCTGGTTCAGAACCAGGTCGATATGATGATAGGCCTGGATATCGCCAAGCTGTCGAACACCAAATTCGTCAGCAGGCTGATTCTCATTACGTCCGATTCTGATTTGATCCCGGCGATACGTCTCGCGCGAGCCAACGGGACAAAGGTGACAATAATTACGGGCAACCGGAAACTAGTCAAGAAGAGTCTCATCAAGGCCTGCGATGAACATCGGGATGTTTCTCGCCCCGGATTGATTCCTCCCCGAGGTGTGCGAGCTGTGACGGCGTGAGAAGCCATTCGAGCGTGGCGGACCTGGCGTAGCGGAGCCGCGGCACGTCAAGCTTGCAGAGGCCCCCTTTCTTCATCGTCACGGAGAGTCCGGAATTCCCCGCGAGGAGATAGGAGATCAGTCTGCTCAATTGCGGTTCATGTCCGACAAGGAGGACATCCGCCATGTCCTTGCTTCTGGCGGCAACCTCGGCGACAAGCGTCGCCGGATCCCCTCCCACCGCGAGCCGCGGCGTAAACTCCGGCACCGATCCGAACTCGTGCGCGACGATCTCCGCGGTCTCGCGTGCGCGGACATAAGGACTCGACAGAATCAGATCGAACGACAGGTCGAGCGCCTTCATCCCGAGAGCGATTTTCCGCATCTTCTTTTTCCCTTCCGGGGAGAGTGGCCTGTCGGCTTCCGAGGCTCCACTGATTGCACCGGGCTCGACGGCGATGGCATGCCTGAGGAGGAAGAGGTTCATCCTCTGTTCCCCGCTGGAGGGCGAGACGCCGGTTTCACGGGGGAGGCGCCTTGCGGCCAGAATTGCGTCACAGCCTCCGCGCCTTTCATGAAGGAACCCACGAGCGCGAGCCGGCGCTGCGCGAGATGGCGCTCCAGATTCAACACGGAGGCGGGGAATGCCGCGCCCCGGGTGACGGCAAATTTTCCGACTGCCCCTATCAGTACTTCGATGTCCTGTATATCCCCCATCCTGTCCTGGAATGCGTTCATCGCCTTCAGTTGGGGTTTCCCCAATCCGGGGAATACGGGGAGGAGGGCTTCCATGACGTACCGGTATTCTTTGAATGCCAAGCGGAGCCTGTGAATCG
>DASVIU010000210.1:0-1953 GCA_036386275.1 Bacteroidota bacterium
ATCGATATAAACACGACCGAAAGGGGCATCGCCGTGGGGAGGAACTTGTCGACGATCAGGCTGAGCGGAAACGCTATTGCGAGCCCGATGATCCCGCCGATCAGGCAGAGCGCGGCGGCTTCCGAGAGGAACTGTATGAGAATCGTCCTCCGCTTCGCGCCAATGGCCTTCCGGATTCCGATCTCCCGGGTCCGCTCCGTCACCGAGACGAACATGATGTTCATGATGCCGATCCCGCCGACGAAGAGGGAGAGCCCCGTAATGAAGAGGCCGATCGAGGCAATGACAAGGCTTATCGGCGCAAATGTCTGCGTCAGGATCTCCTGCTGATTGATATTGAAGTCGTTCGCTTTCCCGGGCGTGAGCCCGCGTATCGACCGCATAATCCCCTCAAGCTCCAGCTTTGCGTCGTCCATTTGCTTCAGGTCCGCGACCTTTACCTGTATGGTGACGTCACGCCTGCCGCCGAACTGGTTCTCGAACGCATAGAGGGGCACAAAGACACGCGTGTCAGCCGTGAACTGGCCGAAAAGTCCACCCTGCTTCTCCATCGTCCCGATGATCGTGTAGGGAAAACCCGATACCCGGATAGTCTTCCCGATGGGATCGCCGCGCGGGAACAGGTTCTCTACAACCGTTGCACCGACGACGCAGACCGGGCGTCCGCCCGCAGCCTCATCGGCGGTAAAGAACCTGCCGTCCCCCAGCGTCACACCGGCGGTCGCGAGATACTGGGAAGTGGTCCCGCTGACGAACGCCCCCTCCATGCTGTTGTCGCCGTAGGTCACACGCCGCCCCGTCCCGACAACGGGGGCGACGGCGGCGGCAAACATCGACTGCCGCTCGACCCTCGCGGCGTACGATACCTGCAGCATGCGCCGGTTGCGGATCGTCGACCAGTCATCGTTGGACACCCACGGGAATTTCTGGATGTAGAGGACATCCGTCCCGAACGCCTCGGCGCTCTTCTCGAAGGCGCGGTTCACGCCTTCGATGGCGGTCGCCATGAGCGTCACGGACACGATGCCGATGATGATGCCGAGTGTCGTGAGGACGGACCGCATCTTGTTCGCCCGGATCGCCCGGAACGAGATCGACAGTCCTTCTTTGAGCTCAGTGAGGAAATTCGCCATGCCTCTTCTCCGTCAGGATGCCTTCGCCGCGGTGTAGGTGCGCCGTTTGGTCACCGGTTCATCGCTCTCAATATGGCCGTCGCGCAGGCGTATCGTCCTGTGCGCATGTTCGGCGATCTCCGGCTCGTGCGTCACGAGAATGATGGTGTTCCCCTGACTGTGCAATTCCTGGAAGAGAATCATGATCTCTTCCCCGGTTTTGGAATCAAGGTTCCCCGTCGGCTCATCGGCGAGTATGATCGATGGTTTCGTCACGAGCGCCCTCGCCACGGCCACACGCTGCCGCTGGCCGCCCGAGAGCTCGTTCGGTTTGTGATGGATACGGTCCCCCAGCTGGACGTGCTGGAGAGTCTCGGTGGCCCGCCGCTTCCGCTCCGCGGAGGGGACGCCGGCGTAGATCAGCGGCAGCTCCACATTGTGAAGGGAATCCGAGCGGGCCAGAAGGTTAAACGTCTGAAAGACGAACCCGATCTCCCTGTTGCGTATCTTCGCGAGCTCGTTGTCATTCATTTCGCTCACGTTGAGGCCGTTGAACAGGTACTGGCCGGAGGTCGGCGTGTCCAGGCACCCGATGATGTTCATCAGCGTGGATTTGCCGGAGCCCGATGGACCCATGATCGCAACATATTCGTTCCTGGCGATGTTGACAGAGACGCTGCGGAGCGCCAGGACCTGTTCCGCACCACCCATGTCGTATGTCTTGACGATGTTCTTGAGCTCGATGATGTTTTCCATCGTTCCGTTCCTCGTTGCGATGAGAGAGGGAGAGTGCGCCTGTCAGGATGCCTTGTCCGGGGCCCCGGTGGACGGCTTTTTCGCC
>DASVIU010000211.1:0-3000 GCA_036386275.1 Bacteroidota bacterium
GACATGTCAATGAACGGGGCATTGACCATGTGCCCGACCCGCTCGTATCCCGCTGCACGCTTCGGCAGGATCTCCTCGCTATGGTCATAGCCTGTGTTTTTCATCCCGAGGGGCTGCAGAATGTTCGACTGGAGAAGCCGCTCGTAGGGGGTCCGGGTGACCTTCTCCAGGACGGCGCCGAGGAGCGCATAGCCGGAATTGCTGTATTTCCACCGGGTCCCGGGTTCGAATTCAAGCGGCTTGCCGGAAAATGTCCCGATGAGCTCTTCGAGCGAGTACCTCTTTCTGTCCGTGCGTGTGTCGATGATTCCCGTGTAGTTCGGAATGCCCGAAGTGTGGGTAAGGAGATGCCGGATGGTTATCTTCTCTCCCTGCGGCTTCGGGTAGTCGGGGAGGTACGAGGCGACGGGAGCGTCGAGTCTGATGTTCCCCTTCTCCACATGTTGCATGATCAGCATCGATGTGAACTGCTTTGTGATCGACCCCAGGCGGAACTTCGTGTCGGGAGCGTTGTGTATCTCCCATTCCTGATTGGCAAATCCATACCCTTTCTCGAGTATGATCTTCCCTTCTTCGGCCACAAGCACGGACCCCGTGAACTGGTCGTACTCAAAATACTTCTGGAGCAGTGCATCGATCTTCCCGCCCCGGGACTGGGCGTGGAGTTGTGCCGAGAAAATGACGAGTGCCGCGAGAAACGGGATGCCTCTGCGCACGGTTAGCTCCTCCTCGGTTGTTGTCGGTCGCCACAGGGAAAAAAGGTCCGGGGTCCCCCCGCAAAACCGCTCCGGGCAATGTATGAAGATAAAGGAATGCACACAACCGGAGGAGGTCATGAAAACAGGGATCGGGAACGTACTGATCTGTCTCCAGATATTTGCCGTGCCGGCGGCGGCGCAGATTGCCGGCCATGTTGTTATCAGCGAGCTGTACGGCAACGGCGGGAACAACGGCGCCGTGTACAGGAACGATTACATCGAACTTTACAATCCGACGTATTTCGCCGTCTCTCTTGCAGGCTGGTCCGTACAATACGCAAGCGCGACCGGGACAGGGGCGTGGCACGCCGCCCCGCTCGCCGGGCGCATACTCCCCTTCGGATACTACCTGGTGCAACTCGCCGGCGGTACAAACGGCGTCTCGCTCCCGGCGCCGGACACAACGGGAACCACCAACCTGTCTGCCACCGCCGGAAGGGTCGCGCTCGTCAGAAGCACGGTGCCGATTTCCGGGGCGAACCCCTCAGACACCTCGATCGTCGATATGGTCGGATACGGAAGTGCTGACGGGTACGAAGGGAGCGGGCCCGCACCTGCGCCGGGGACCGCGACCTCTCTCGAGCGAAAAGCCGCGCCTCTTGCCACGGCCTCCAGCATGGCACAGGGGGGGGACGATGCGAATTCCGGGAACGGCTGGGACAGCAACAACAACGCATCTAACTTTGTCGCTCAGAAGTCACTGAGCCCGCAGAATTCTTCAGCCACACCCGAGAGACCGCCGGACGATTTGCTCCCGATCCGGTTCGGAGTGCTGAACGCCACTGCCGGAGGGAATTCGGCCGCAGTGATTTCCTGGTCGACACTCAGCGAGACCGCGTGCTACGGATTCGAGGTTCAGCGTTCCGAAAGAAGGACCGAGGGATTCGGGACGGTATCGCCTCTGATACCGGGGCACGGCACCACGATACTCACGCACTATTATTCATACACCGACCCGGGGGGAGCGGCCGGGCGCTACTACAGGGTAAAGGAGATAGACACGAACGGCGCGGAATGGTTCAGCGAATCTATCGAGGCGATGCCCGTTGCTTCAGTGCGGAGCGCTGACGGGCAGGGGTACTCTCTCCTGCAGAGTTATCCAAATCCGTTCAATCCAGGGACGACAATCGGCTACCGGCTCCCCGCGGCGGAGAGCACGAGGCTGGTAATATTCGACATGCTCGGTCGCGTGATCGAAACATTTGCGGAGGGGAGGCAGACTCCGGGGGAACACTCCGTCCGGTGGGACGCCAACGGAGTCCCGGCCGGAGTGTATTTCTGCCGTTTGGAAGCAGGAGGGTTCGTCCGGACGATGAGGCTCGTCCTGGTGCGCTAGCAGAGTACGGGACTGCTATGAATTTATTATTTCCCGAATCTCGTCTTCGAACCGTTGCCTGTCCATGAATCCAACCACGCGGTCAACGATCTTCCCGTCCCTGTCGATGATGATCGTCGTGGGGATAGCACGGATCCCCCCGTATGCATTGACGACATCGTTATTCCCCATCACCACGGGATACACAATGTTCATTTCCCTGACAAGGGGGGAGACTTTTTTCCATCCGTCCCTGTCGAGAGAGATACCGACGATTTCCAGCCCTTTCGGCCGGTATTTGGTGTACACTTCGAGCAGGCCCGGGATCTCGGACCGGCATGGCGGACACCAGGAAGCCCAGAAATTGATCACAACGACTTTTCCCTGAAGATCCTGCAATTCAATGGTTTTCCCCTCGACTGTCCTCAGGCTGAAGTTGGGTGCCTCCGACGAACAGGAGCCGAACAGGAGCGTCATTGCGGCTCCGCAGCAAAGGACTACTAAGCGCTTCGGCAATTTCATTTTCACCTCCTCCGCATGATTCCCGACTCTGCCGGCTGAGACATGTGAGACCGGCGCCGGCCGGGCAGAAAATCTTGATTCAAGGAAGGAATTTCCGGGATATTTTGGCTTGAGCGCCGTCACATCAGGCCGGCTGGTTGCCGTTGGAGCTCTCCATTAGTGTGTCCGGCCTGTGATTGAGGGCACAAGCACACCAGAGGAGTGCCAACCCTGCATAGAGCTGCGGGTATGCCAGCAAGACGACGGGAAATGCCGAGTACTGAAGAGCCTTGTAGTTGATCGGAGCCGCCATAACGAGAACGGCCATCGCCGGAATCAATCTGCCGGATACCTTCCAGCCTCCAGAAGCCCCCGACACGCTCAATCTTGCCACGAGGGCGAAAATCAAAGGAATGAAGAGGACAA
>DASVIU010000212.1:0-3258 GCA_036386275.1 Bacteroidota bacterium
GGCCGAGCTCCGTGCGTTGACCTCCCCTGAATTCCAGAAGCTCCTGAAGGATAAGGGTGTACGCCTTGAGACGTATGCCGACATCATAAGGGAATTCGGACTGGACCGCATGATGGCACCCGCAGATGAGTGAGAGCGCTCCGTCGCTCCTGCTTCAGCGCGAGAACACGAGAAAGGCACAACCTTGCTCCAGAGGCACGCTCAGTTTCAGCTCGTCCCCCGTCACGGTGACTCTCCCTGTGACCGGTTGTTCCTTCCCGGGATACCAGGTCTCCACATGGACGGAGGAGAAGAGGCCCAGTTCGCCGCAGTGCCTGAGGCGCACTGCGACAGTGTCTGACGTTCCCATCACCACGGGAACGAGGATCCGCGTTCCCGTCCGGAACACGTTGCAGAGCGCCCTCTCTCCGGCGACCTCTGCGACATTTGGAAGGAGGACCCATGACCGCCCGTGCATCAGGTTGAACATGGAACCATAGTCCAGGTAGCGGCGCTCAACCTCCGGATCCGGACCTATTGTGTGATCGTTCCCGGGATACGGGGCGGTCGGGAACGCCCCCATCATGAGATGTCTCTGAAAGAACGCGTCGGGGGATTTCATGACAGTCTCCCTGTCCGGTGTCCAGCAGATGAGGGGCTTGTAGAGCGTGAGGAAGGACGAGAGGTTGAGGTCGTGTCCTATCTGGCCGAATTCGTTGTACACGCCGTCTATCCACTCCATGAGTTCCAGCCGGTTCATGTGCGGGTTGCAGAATATCACCTTCCCGCCGTCGTGCATTATCCTGGCCAGCCGGGGGATGAACTCCCTGTAGGAGTTCAGAAGCGCGCGGACAGGCCTCCCCCCGACCCAGGTTTTCCCGTCGTCAGCATGCCAGTTGTATTCATTCAGCCAGTCGAAACGGTCGATCGCGATCCCCTGCGCATCGGGGAATTTCTCCACGTGGAGGCGTGCCTGGTTGAGGAGAAACCGTGCATACGCAGGGTCTCCCACATCGGTGATGATCGCTCCTCCCCATGTCCAGAACGGTCGGTCAAGGAACGTGACTTTCATCTGCATGAGCTGTTCGGCGCTCCGCTTGTGCCAGCCGATGTCGTCAACGACCCCGAAGACGAGCGCGTCGGGGAAATTGTCGTACAGGAATGCCGTGGGGTTCATCCAGACGTCTTCGGTCCCGGTGGAGTGGGGGTCCGGATACACGACGGCCTTACCCCAATCGGAAAACCCGCCGAATTCCGTCATGTTGAAATAATTCAGCGTTGAGAACCCGAGCGCTTTCATCCGTGAGGCGTAGCGCGCCATCCGTGCGATTGTCGTGTACGTTTTCTGTCCCGGGACGGGGTCCCCCCCCGATGTTGCGTCGAATCGTTTCCACGGTGTCGTGTCGCCCGCGACCGGGGGGACGAACATCCCCATGTAGCTGAAATCGAACGATGCCTTCCAGTTGACGATTCCCCCCATCTTCCGGTACTTCTCCGCATCGATCTCCCCTTCGAAGGATGAGTACGCCCCGAGCCCGCATATCTCCAGGGCGTTCTTCGCTACGGGATAGAAATATGCGGGGAATTTTCCGGCCATGAACGAGATGACGGCGCGCCAGTCGGATTCATGGAGAAAAATATACATTGTGAATTTCACGATTTTTCCCGCCGCGAGCCTGTTGAAATTCCGCCGCTGCACCACCCCTCCTCCGGAGGTCGTCACCATGTGGAGGTCAAGCAGGGGATCACCGGGAGACATTGCGAGTCCGATTCCCGTATGTTCCCCCGGGTACATGATGCTGAAAACGGGGACCGAATATCCCGCCCCTTTCCCGAAATGTCCGCCATAGATCAGGTGCATGTCCCGGAAAGGGCGGGTCTCGAAAGGGTTGTGCCACACGTCGGGATGTGTCCCCGGGTCGATGGGACTCAACTGATCCGGGTTTCCCCACGTCGTCCAGAATCGTGCCCCCGCTGTGTCCGGGAAAACCATCATGGTGCCGATCCCGGTCGACCACGGCTCCGTTCCCCCTTCGATCTCCACGTCCCACCGGATCGACGACGTCTCCGGTGTGAATCGATCGACGACCGAAAGGCGGAGCTTTCCTCCTTCCTTCACGAAATCTCTTGTAACTTGAATCCCGCGGTCGCGCGTTTCAATCACGCGGGCTTCCCCGACCTGGATGGAGCTGTCCAGGACCGTCACGCCCCGTACATGTTTGTTCCACGGACCGCTCCTCTTCCGGATCCCGGTGATTTCGCCGTTCGAAGAGACCGAAAGCTCTGCGTCGCCGCTCCGTACCGTGAACGACTTTTGTGCCGCCGCCTCCGGAGAAAGGCGCAGGAGTGAGATCGATACCAGCAGGAGGAGCGTTTTCATCGTTATGACCTTCCGGGGAGTTCGGAGAAGCAGAGCGAAGTGAAATCTATGCATATTCGGTTCAAGGTCAAGCCGGCGCTCGCAATTGATTCTCCGCCGGAAAAGTGTTTCATTGGCAGTGGTAGCGACTCTCCCCATGATCTCAATCGATAAAATAACGGCGATTGAAGACGAGTACCATTCCTCAGCGCACACCCCTTCCCTGGGACGGGCGTATGACGCCCTTGTCGCCCGCTGGAAAGAAGGAGCACTCGATCGGGAGACCGCACTGAGGCTCCTGTTCCTCATCTGGTACGCGCTGGCAGAACCCCCGTACTTTACGGGGCTGAAGGACGTGAACCGCACGCGCATCAATGAACTTTTCCAGCGACTCGGCGGTGAATTCAGCACGGATCCGGAAGTGCTGTTCGTTGTGATGATAATGTGTCAGATCGCCCCGTGGGCGCTCGGGGAAGAACCGCACTGGCGAAATATCGGTGAGCGGTTCCGCGTGCGTTTCAGGGAGAGTCCGCAGTCAGTCCTATCGAAAAAGACATTTGCGAACCGCGGTGCCTACGGGCATTACTTTGCCAACCGGTGGGATTCGTTCGTCTCCGGCGACCAATAGCATTCCTCACGAGGCGTTTCCTGTGACCATTTCTCATCGTTCGCTCCTCTGGCTCTGCCTGCTCATGCTTGCCGCTGGAGCGGCGCGTTCTCCCTTCGCGCAGACCTCCGATCCGTCTTTGTACCAGGAGATGCGATGGCGCATGATCGGGCCTCACAGGGGAGGGCGGACGGTGGGTGCGGCGGGCGTCCCGGAGACGCCGAACCTCTTCTATGTCGGGGTGAACAACGGGGGGGTATGGAAGACTGTTGATTACGGGCATACGTGGAAGCCGGTATTCGATGATCAGCCC
>DASVIU010000213.1:0-3235 GCA_036386275.1 Bacteroidota bacterium
AAAAATTGTCGCCATCGCACTGTGCCGGTACCGGCGGATTCGCTTCTCCGGGTCGTTCATTGCGGTTTTCCCGTCTGCATGGCGTTCAGCAGATCCAGCGCGATGTACCCACGCAACTCTTTTCCCGGCCGGAGGAACATCGGCCTGTCGAAGAGCGGGACGTACAGTTTTCTTTCGCCCGGCGGAGGCGTTTCATACATCTTTTTCAACAGTGCGGGCTCGAATTCGGGGGAAGCGAGTATCACTCCCGTGGGGACGAACGCCTCCCCCACGTCATTCCACCAACCGACACGCGGTAGTGCGCGGAGGTACCAGGGGAGCGGCCAGTAATCATCACCGCTCGAGACGACCTGAAGCGGCAACGCGCCGCCCTGCACACTCCGGGTTACGGCAGCAACTATCTCACGAACGTCGTCACCCGGATGCGAATAGACATACGGATTCACCGGATCGTCATAGTAGCGGAAGTTTGCCATCCATGCCTGCCAGGCGAGGTGAGAGATCGTGAGTCCCGCGATGATAATTCCCAGAGGGCGCGGTCTCCGCACTTCGAGCCACCCGAACAGTGCCGACATACCCACTCCCGCCATTATGATCAAAGGCTGCAACGCTCCCAGGACCAGCCAGGGGGTCTTGTAGGGAATTATCGAGGAGACGATGAGCATCAACAGGGCGTACAACCCCAGAAATATCCGAATATCCCTCCCCTGCGGGGCCGTCCCCGGCTTCTCACGCAACGTGCTCCACACTCCGCCGATTCCGAAAAGAACGATGCCGGCCTCGGTCCAGAGGGGACCGTGGTCCCCCCTTGTGCCGGTCAGCATCTCCAGGAAATAATACCAGGGATGACCATGCCGCGCATTCTCTCCCGCCCGTGTGAAATATGTCCCGTACGCCAGGACGGAATCCCGCAGACCCTCCCAGTGGGTAAGAAAAGAAGAGAAGAAGAGAACCCACACCACACCCGTGCACAGCAGGGCTATGCCAATGCTCTTCACACCCGGTGAGTGTCGCGGCCGCTTCTCTTGCCGTTGAATAATCAGAACCCCCAGGACCGCCAGTCCCATCATCGCCACAGAAATGATCCATGTCTCTTTTGTCGCAATCATGAGCCCGGCGCACACTCCCGCCATGACTGACCAGCCTCTCCGGCCGCTCGAGCCAAGCCGCCAGGCCGCAACGATCAAACCGAATGCAAAGCAGACAAGCAATGTCTCCTGTATGTAGTAGCGGCTGTAGAAAGCCATCGCCGGAGAAAATGCACTCAGGAGGGCTGCGCAGGCGGATGCTCGCGGCCCGATGTCGGGGAGAATGAAGACGAGCAGGATCAGGCAGAGACCGAAGAAGACGGGAACGATGCGCAGTGTCCTCTCGGTCACCCCTGCAAGTGTCTTCTCGCCCGTGAGCCAGGCCGGCAGAAGTGTGAAATAATTCAGCGTGGGGCCGTGGTACTCGTGCCTGTCGTACCGGTAGGTTCCATTCTCAAGGAGGGCACCGAATTTGACGGCGTGGACGGCCTCGTCCGTGTGCATGGGGCGGAGGTCCAGGCAGGGGATGCGCAGCAGCCCCCCTCCCACAAGCGCCAGAACCAGCGCCGCCCGCTCCCACTTCATTGCACCGCCTTGCCGTACACTTCGACTTCGATGTAGTGGTTCAGATCATTCGACGTGTTGCCGCGGCTGTAGAGGCGGACATAGCGCCCCTGGACACCCCTCGCATCGATCAGCTTACCTTCCGCCGTCTCGACGTAGCTCATGTCCTTCCCGACGCCTCTCCCGGAGGAGTTGTCGATGTCATTATTGAAGACGGTCTGCACATTGGCAATGAAGTCCCGATCATCAGCGACCTGAACAATGACATCGTGGTAGACGGCCGCCTGTTTGTGGTAGTGCCAGACGACGATTGCATAGATCGTACTGCGGCTCTTCAGGTCGATCGTGACATACTGGAGACCAGGGCCCAGCTCGACAAAACTCCCCTCGGCCGCCTCCTTGTCGCCGTCGGTGACCATCGAAAGCTCGCCGATGATCGGCTGCTCGTCGGAGCCGGTGACCGGTTTTTTGAACGCCACATTCTTTGTCCCCGGAGGGACGAAGAACGGCGGCCGGGGCCGGCCGAGCGGCTTCTCGAGATTCGGCACCTCAATATTGGTCGGCGTCCCTACAAACATCGGCTTCGGAAGTTTGATATCCAGAGGGACGAGTTGCCCACCGGAGACCTGCGCCGGCGGCGCAGCGGGGGTCGCCCCCTGTGCGGGCCCAGACTTTTCCGGTGACCCGGGCCGGGCCGATCCGCCACCCGGTGTGACGGGACGGGCTGAGTCGACCGGCGTGGCAGTCTGCGCAACTTGGTTCTGCCCGGCATTCTGCTGCTGTTGCCCGGCAGGCTTCTGGCAGGAAACCAGAAGCACAAATGAGGCGATGAGAAGCGGGAGGAGTATGCTGCCTGACGTTTTCACGGGTTTTGCTCCTTCAAAGGTTGTTCCGTGCTATGCTCAACATATGCGACCATCAGAGAGAGTTCACCGAGAGCGCTCATCATGAGAAGGAGCGCGCTATAGCCGTGCAAACGGATCAGCAGCGCTTCCCCCTCGGTCCCAAAGAGGGGAAAGAGGCCCAGTATGACCGTCAGCATAAGGGGGAGAGACAGTGACAGGACTATCCAGAATCCCACCTTCAGGGCAAGCCGGATGAGCGCGTCCTTCCGGGAAGATTCCCACCTCCCGGACCCGAGCGCGATCTGCCAGTCCGATTCATCGAACCGGAGCCGGTGCGCCCAGAGAAGCGCAAGCGCGGAGAGCGAAACGGCAAAAAGAGGGGCCACCGTCACATGGATCACAAGAAGCACGCCGCTGAGATGAATGCCGAGAAAAATGACCGGCAGAAAGCCGGTCAGGGCAAGAATGAGAAAAAGTCCACTCGAGACGATCGTGATAATTCTCCGGACACGAGAGAGCCCTCCGGCGTTTCTCCTTCCGTGCCGGAAGTCCCTGAACTGACGGAGGAGGAAGTCTCCCGCGGCTTTCCAGCTCTTCATCCGCCGGCGAATATCATACCCGATCCCGACGATGAGAGCCAATATCACAAGGCCTGCGATGATACGAAAGACGGTCATTCCTCTTCCGCTGCAAGTTTTCGAATGATGTGGGCAAGCCCCCGGAACGCCTGTACGAGCACCACCGAGGCGATGAGCAGAAAGCAGAGTATGATCACCACCTTGAGAGCGGGACGGAAGA
>DASVIU010000214.1:0-2985 GCA_036386275.1 Bacteroidota bacterium
CATCCCCGGCACGAGGAACTTCGCGCTCTTCAGCTCGGGATTGTACCAGATGCGGGCTTCGAACTGGATGGGGATGTAGTTTCCCTTCCCGATCTTCGCCATGTTCTTCAGTATGACATTCCGGGAGTACTCGAGCGAGACCGCCTGTACGTAGCCGATGATCGTGGTCGCGTAATTTGCGTCCATCCCGTCGACGAGCACCTGGACTTCCGAGGCGTCGCCGGAAAGAAGTTTGTGCGAGAAGTCCGGGGGGATGATGAGCGCGAGCCTGACGTTCCCGTCGTTCAGCATTCGGCTGGCTTCCGCCGTCGATCCCAGCATTTCGACGTAGTCGAAATAGCCGGATGTGACGAATGCGTCTGTGAATTCCCTGCTCTCCCGCGATTTCTCCTGGTCGCACACGGCCATCCTGACGTGCTGCACGTCCGAATTCAACGCATAGCCGTTGAGAAGCATCAGGAGCACCGGGAAGAGGGTCAGGATCGCCAGCACGCGCCTGTCCCGGCGGATCTGGCGGAATTCCTTGATGATGATCGGTTTCAGCCGTTGGAACATGGTCAGGCGGCCTTCTGTGATTCGCGGTCCTGCAGGTAGATGAAGACATCCTCGAGCGATGGTGTGATCCGCTCGATCGAGTTCAAATCTATTCCGTGCGCTCCGAGCAGGTCCGTGATCCGCGTCCTCGCCTCTGCCTCGTCCGGCACGCTGACGTGGAGATATGATCCGAACACAGAGGTCTCGAGGGCCCACGGCTCTTTCTCGATCAGCGACATGGCATCGATGACCTCACCGCACTGCACCTCGAGTATGGGGGTCGTGAGGTAGTTCTTTTTGAGCTCTCCCGGACTCCCCGTCGCGATGATCTTCCCCGCGTTGATCATGATGATGTCGTTGCAGTATTCCGCTTCCTCCAGGAAGTGGGTTGTCACGAGGATTGTCACCCCCTCCAGCGAAAGCTTGTTGATCAACTCCCAGAACCGCCGCCTCATGATGGGGTCGACGCCGCTTGTCGGTTCGTCGAGAAAGACGATTTTCGGCTGATGCAGGACCGCGCAGCCGAGTGCGAGCCTCTGCTTCCATCCGCCGGAAAGTGTTCCCGTGATCGTCTGTTCGCGGCCCGTCAGGTTTATGACTTCAAGCGCCCACTGTTTCCTCTCCTTGATCGCCTGCCAGCTCATGCCGTAGATCCGCCCGTAGAAATCAATGTTCTCCCCGACCGTGAGGTCCTCGTACAGGGAGAACCGCTGTGACATGTACCCGATCGTGGCCTTCACTTTGTCCGGTTCCCTGCTGATATCGAATCCTCCGACAAGGGCCCCGCCGGAGGTGGGTTCGAGAAGCCCGCAGAGCATCCGGATGGCGGTGGACTTCCCGGCACCGTTGGCCCCCAGGAACCCGAAGATCTCTCCCTGTTTGACGTCGAAGGAAATTTTGTCGACTGCCGTGAAATCCCCGAACCGCTTCGTCAGATCGTGCACTTCGATCGTGTTGCCGCTCATGTGGGGGGACCTCCCGTTATATTGACGTCCGTCGCGGAGTGGACCGTCTGTTCCGACATAAGCGAAATGAACACGTTTTCGAGCGACGGCGGGACGACCCTCCAGGTCTGCACGTCGATCTTCTCCTTCTTCATCGTGTTCAGGAGCGACGGCATGTCCCGTCCGGCGTTTTCCACAAGGACGTTCAGGCGGTCGCCGAATGCCTGGGCTTCCTTGACGAGCGGGAGTGACCGGACGCGCGAAAACGAGCCGCGGACGTCCTCGCAGACAATCTCCACGATATCGCCCTTCATGACCTTCTTGAGCGCCGCAGGCGTGTCCGTGATGAGATTCTTCCCGGCACTCAACATCGTGACGCGGTTGCACCTCTCGGCCTCGTCCAGGTACGGTGTCGTCATCACGATGGTCATCCCCGTCCTGAGGAGATTAGCCAGCACCTTCCAGAAGTCCCGCCGGGAGACCGGGTCGACCCCGGTTGTCGGTTCGTCAAGGAGGAGGACCTCCGGCGTGTGTATCAGCGTGCACGCGAGTGCGAGCTTCTGCTTCATCCCCCCGGACAGCTTGTCGGCGAGACGCCCCCTGAACGGCGTCAGGCGCGTGAACTCCAGCAGCTCATTTCTCCGGCCCCTGTATCCCGCTACCCCGTGTATTTCGGCGAAAAATTCGATATTCTCGTCGATCGTGAGGTCTCCGTACAGGCTGAATTTCTGGGAGAGATACCCGATTCGCTTCTTCACGTTGTCCGCCTCTTTCGTGGCGTCGAACCCCAGGACGTGGATCGATCCGGACGAGGGGTGAGTGATCCCGCAGAGCATCCGGATCACGGTGGTTTTCCCCGCCCCGTCCGGTCCCACGAGGGCGAACATCTCTCCCTTCCGGATCTCCAGCGAGAGGTCGTCGACCGCGACGACGCCGTCGAATGTCTTCCGTACAGACTGTAGTACAATCGCACTGACGTTCTTCTCCGTGTCATTCTTCAATGGAGATAGGCGTCCGCCGGCATACCCGCCTTGAGGACCCCTTCGCGGTTGTCCACCTGCAGCTTGACGCCGAAGACGAGCTTCGTTCTGTCCTCTTTGGTCTGTATGTTTTTCGGCGTGAATTCCGCGATCGGCGAGATATAGACCACGCGAGCCGGGAAGGATCTGTCGGGGTATGTGTCGACGACGACGTCCGCCGGGCCCCCGAGCTTCACCTTTCCGAGTTCGGTGTCGCTCACGTAGATCATCAGGTTGAGCGTGTCGAGACGCGAGACCGTTGCGACGGTCGATCCTGCGTTCATCAATTCTCCCGTTTCGACCGGCTTGTGGGTCACGATCCCGTCGACCGGTGCGAGTATGCATGCATCGGTCAGTTGTTTGTGGAGCAGATCCGCCCCAGACTGGGCCTGCTCAAGCCTTGCCTTCGCCGCGGCGAGTTCTTCGGGCCTTGCAAACCGTCTCACTTTCTGCAGGTTTTGTTTTGAAGTGTTGTACTGGGCCTGTGC
>DASVIU010000215.1:0-2582 GCA_036386275.1 Bacteroidota bacterium
TGGGTGGAGGGAGCGTCGGGTTCGATCTCGCCGCCCCCCTTGAGGCTGTTCGCGTGCATATCGCCGCAAACATCGCGCTTGAGAAGGGAACGGAGGTGTCTCTGGACGATCTCCCCCCTGACGCGGGGTTCGACGGTCGGGCGTTCGCCGCGAAGTACGCGGCGACGAAGAGGCGGCAGGCCTCAGGCACGCCTCAGACCTGACTGAAAACCGGGGGCACATTGAACCGATCAGGCGTTTTCCGTTTCTTCGAACCCTACCTGTATCTTTTCCCTACGCTCATCGGGCTCCTGCTCTTCAGCGCCGGGGCAGTTGCCGTATCGTTCTTCATAAGTTTTACGCAGTGGGATATCATCTCGCCGCCCGAGTGGAAGTGGTTCGACAACTATGTGGACCTGTGGCAGTCTGATTTCTTCTGGGAAGTGTTCCGCAACACGCTCACGTTTGTCGGCCTCGCCGTCCCCGTCTCGGTGGCCGCAGCTCTCGGCCTCGCTCTCCTTGTCAATACCGGCGTCCGCGGCATCACGGTCTTTCGCACCGCCTATTTCCTGCCGGTCGTTTCCTCAATGATTGCCGTCGCACTCGTCTGGAGCTGGATCTACAATCCCCAGTACGGTCTCCTCAACTACCTGCTCCGGGTCCTCTTCGGCGTGCAGGGGCCGGCGTGGCTTGATGACACACGGTGGGCGCTCCCCGCCATGGTGATCGTGACGGTCTGGAAGGGTCTGGGGTACTCGATGGTGATTTTCCTTGCCGGGTTGCAGAACATCCCCGAGGACCTGTACCATGCCGCGACGATCGACGGCGCCGGGGTCTGGAAGCGCTTTCGCCACGTCACGCTCCCGCTCCTCTCCCCGACGACGTTCTTCGTTCTCGTCATCACCTTGATCAATACTTTCCAGGTGTTCGAGCAGACTTACGTGCTCACGAAAGGGGGCCCCGCGAATTCCACGGTCACGTTGAGCTACTATGTGTATCAGAACGCATTCCAGTTCTTCCAGATGGGGAAAGCGGCGGCGGTGGCATACGTCCTGTTTGCGCTCCTGTTCGTGGTGACACTCGTGCAGTTCCGGGTCCAGAAACGGTGGGTCTTCTATGGCTAGGACCCTCCGCACGCTTCTCCGCTATCTGCTCCTCCTGGGGGTTGCCGCCCTCATGGTGGGTCCGTTTCTCTGGATGGTGTCCACTTCCATGATGGACCAGTCGGACATATTCCGGTATCCGCCCCGGTGGTTCCCCGCGGAGTTCAACCTGAAAAATTACCGGGCGATCATGGAAATCCTGCCGCTGGGCCGGATGCTCCTGAACAGCTTCACGATCGCATTGACTGCAACCCTCGGCCAGCTCATCAGCTGCACCCTCGCCGCGTATGCGTTCGCGCGGATGAAATTCCGCGGTCAGACCGTCCTGTATTTCATCCTGCTCGCCACGATGATGATCCCCCCCCAGGTGACAATGATTCCCGTCTTCCTCATTATGAAAGCGCTCGGCTTGATTGACACCCTCTATGCGCTCATTGTCCCCGCGTTCTTCGGGGGGGCGTTCGGGACGTTTCTCCTCCGCCAGTTCTTCTCCACGATACCCCCGGACCTCGAGGATGCTGCGCGTATCGACGGCTGCGGGAGGTTCAGGATACTCTGGCGTATCGTCCTCCCCCTTTCCAGGCCGGCGCTCGTGACGCTGGCGCTCTTCACGTTCATGACATACTGGAACGATCTCCTCGGACCGGTCATCTATCTCTCCAGCATCGGGAAGGCCACGTTGACGATTGGACTTGCGAACCTCCAGTCGGACGTGATGACAACACGCTATGACCTGCTCATGGCGGGGTCCGTGCTGAGCGTATTGCCGATACTCATCCTTTTCATGTTTGGCCAGCGGTGGTTTGTCCGCGGGATAGCGATGACAGGACTGAAGGAGTGATATGAAGGATCCCATAACAATCAGACCCGCTCTCCCGGCCGGTGCGTATTGCTTTTGAAGCGTCCGCTGGGTAAGATGGAAATAACAGCCTTCTCATTCACCCTCAGAGCGGAAAAGCCATGCCGTTCAGAATTCTCGTAGCAGACGACGACGAAAACGTCCGCAAATCGCACAAATTCGCCGTTGACGCCGCCTCGGCACTGTTGAAGGAGAAGCTCGTCGTCGTGGAATCGGATGACAGCGTCGATGCGTGGGCGAAGATCAAGTCCGAGCGTTTCGATCTCATTATCGTGGACAACGATTTCAAGGACAAAGAGATCCACGGGCATCTCCCCGGCATTGCCCTCGTTCAGCTCGCGCGGAGAGAGGGGGTGAACACGGAAACCCCGGTCATATTCTGCTCGGCCGAGACATTTGAAACCCTCAAACCTATGGTGGAAAAATTCAACGCCGTCCATTTCCCGAAAGACGGCTACGATATTGACCGGGCCGCCCGCCTGTTCGTGGAGCTGCTCACAAAAAAGAAGGAGTAGCCGCCGTGCGGTGAGATTCTCTCAGCGATTCAGGAGGTTTCCCGTGCGCCCTCGCATCCCCCTTGCGCTGTTCCTCCCCCAGTTCTCTCTGTTCTTCGCCTTATCCTGCAGCAGCCATGATTCTGC
>DASVIU010000216.1:0-3508 GCA_036386275.1 Bacteroidota bacterium
GCTCCGGGTCGTCCGGAGGGATTCGCGGAGGCTTCCGCGGGCACGAGCGGACCGCTCCTGCCGCACGGAGGCGTGCGCCCGGAGGGGGATGCCTCGACGCTCATCTGGCAGCTTCACAACAAGTACATACTCTCGCAGATAAAGAACGGTCTGCTGATCGTCGATCAGCACGTGGCGCACGAGCGCGTGCTGTACGAGCGGGCGCTTGCCCGGTTTGCCACGAGCATGAGGAGCACGCAACAGCTCCTCTTCCCCTATACGCTGGAGCTCCCTGCCGCGGACTTCGCCCTCCTCACTGAGCTCCTTCCGGATTTTGACATGCTGGGCTTCGATATCAAGCCGTTCGGCAAGAACACGGTCGTCATAGAGGGGGTCCCCCCCGACGCCCACACCGGGAGCGAAGGGAAAATCGTCGAGGAGATGCTGGCGCTTTACAGTGAATACCGGCAGAACGACCCGACACACGTGCGGGATAACCTGGCAAAATCCTATTCTTGCAAATCGGCGATCAAGGCGGGGGACCCGCTGAACGAACCGGAGATGCGTTCGCTCATCGACCAGCTCTTTGCGACGAGCATGCCGTATGTCTGTCCGCACGGGCGCCCGATCGTGCTCCGTATTTCGATTGAAGAACTCGACCGGCGTTTCGGGCGAACATCTTGAAGAAAAGTGCGTAATTCCCGTTCTTGTACCTTTGACGGCGGGAGATGCGCACATCACCGTGAGGGGGAGGATATGAACGACAACGGTCCGGGCCCTGTGAACGGGTCAAAGAATGCAACGACGGCAAAGTCTTCGTCGCCCGGGGAGCGGGAGGTCCGGTTCACCACGGTCAGCGGCGAACCCATAGCGACGCTCTACACTCCGGAGGATGTCGCCCGGATCAACTTCCTTGCCGACGTCGGATATCCGGGAGAATATCCCTACACACGCGGGATCCACCACTCGATGTACCGCGGGAGGCTCTGGACCATGCGCCAGTTCGCAGGCTTCGGCACTCCTGAGGACACGAACGCCCGCTACCACTACCTCCTCAGCCACGGGCAGACCGGGCTCTCCGTGGCGTTCGATCTCCCAACGCTGATGGGGCGCGACTGTGATGACGCCGTGTCGGAAGGAGAGGTCGGCATCTGCGGGGTGTCCGTCAGTTCGCTCGCCGACATGGAGGTGCTTTTCCGGGGCATTGCGCTCAAGGACGTTTCGACGTCGATGACGATCAACGCCCCCGCTGCAATGATGCTCGCATTCTATGTGGCCGTCGCGGAGCAGCAGGGGGCGGGGACGGCGGACCTCAGGGGGACCATGCAGGCCGACATACTCAAGGAGTATATCGCGCAGAAGGAATGGATTTATCCCCCCCGACCTTCGATGCGCATCATCACGGATATGTTCGAGTACTGCACGAACGAAATGCCCCGGTGGAATCCGATTTCGATAAGCGGGTATCACATTCGCGAGGCGGGGTCCACCGCCGCCCAGGAACTGGCGTTCACGCTCGCCGACGGGTTTGCCTACGTCGAGGCAGGCGTCGAACGGGGCATGGACGTTGACTCGTTCGCTCCCCGGCTTTCGTTCTTCTTTAATTCCCATCTCGATTTCTTCGAAGAGATCGCGAAGTTCCGCGCGGCCCGGCGGATCTGGGCGAAGAGGATGAAGAACAAGTATGGTGCAAAGAATCCCCGATCCCTGGCGCTCAGGTTCCACACGCAGACCGCCGGATGCACGCTCACGGCCCAGCAGCCGGAGAACAACATCGTGCGGACGGCCTTTCAGGCGCTTGCGAGCGTCCTGGGGGGGACGCAGTCCCTCCATACCAACTCGATGGACGAGACTCTCGCGCTCCCTTCCGAGAAGGCCGTCAAGATCGCGCTCCGGACGCAGCAGATTATCGCCTTCGAGACCGGCGTGACGAACACCGTCGATCCGCTGGGGGGGAGCTACTTCGTGGAGTCCCTGACTCAGCAGATGGAAGAGAAAGCCGAAGCCTATTTCGAGAAAATCGACGCCCTGGGAGGGGTCATCCCGGCCATTGAAGCCGGTTTCTTCCAGCGCGAGATCGCCGACGCAGCGTACCGCTACCAGCGGGAACTGGACGCAAAGGAGAAGGTGATCGTGGGCATCAACGACTTCGTGGAAGAGGGGGAGGTCATCGGGATCCCGATCCTCAAGATCCCTCCCGGGGTGGAGGCGAAACAGGTGGAAAGGATCGCCGCCGTTCGCCAGTCGCGCAATGTGCAGCAGGTGCGCCGGACCCTGGGGACGCTGAAACAGGCCGCGCAGGACGGAACGAACCTGATGCCGTGCCTCCTGGAATGTACTCGAGCGTACGTGACGCTCGGGGAGATGTGCCTGGAACTGGCGGAGGTGTTCGGCGTCCACCAGGAAACCCCCGTATTTTGATGGCGCTCTGAGCGCCACCACCCGGAACACCCTGTTAACGAATGGAGAGCCGATGGCCAGATCCCTCGTTGCTGTGCTGAAGACAACACCCGCAACCGTCCTTGAGGACTATCAGCGCCTGACGGATCTCGCGGGTATGCCCTCCGTCCTCCGGAGGGGCTCGACGACGATTCTGAAGGATAACATCTCCTGGCATTTCCCGTTCCCCGGCGCCAACACCACCCCCTGGCAGATGGAGGGGACGATCCTTGCGCTGAAGAAGTCGGGCTTCGACGACATCGCCTGTGTGCAGAACAAGACCGTTGTCACCGACGCTTTCAAGGGGGAGGATCTGAACAACTACGTCCCCCTCTTCCGCCAGTACGGCATCCCTGTCCGGTTCAATTTCAGGGACGGCGACATGCGGTGGGTCTCCTACACGCCCAGGGCAAAGATGCATGTGCTCGACAAGATATTCCCGGATGGGATACGGATCCCCGACTATTTCCAGGGGAAGAACATCGTTCATCTCCCGACGGTCAAATGCCACATCTACACGACGACGACCGGAGCGATGAAGAACGCCTTCGGAGGCCTCCTCAATACGAGACGCCACTACACGCACTCGTGGATCCATGAGACGCTCGCGGACCTCCTTGCGATCCAGAAAGAGATACACCCGGGGATCTTCGCCGTCATGGACGGGACGACGGCCGGGAACGGACCCGGTCCCCGCACGATGATCCCCGTCGTGAAGAATTACATACTCGCGAGCGCCGACCAGGTTGCCATTGACGCCGTCGCCGCAAAGATGATGGGGTTCGATCCACTTTCCATCGGGTACATCCGTATCGCGCATAATGACGGCCTCGGCACGGGTGACATCCGGGATATTGAGATCGCCGGCGACGATATCGCCAACGAATCGTGGGGATTCACCGTCGGGAACAACGGGGTCAGCCTGTTCGGCAACATGGCATGGTTCGGACCGCTCAAAGGGATGCAGAACCTCTTCTTCCGCACCCCGCTCGTGCACGCCTTCATTTTCGGCTCGGAGGCGTATCACGACTACTACCGGTGGCAGTTCAGGGACGGCCGGACGTTCCGCCGCTGGCGGGATGACACGCCG
>DASVIU010000217.1:0-4350 GCA_036386275.1 Bacteroidota bacterium
AACCAAGGCGCATATCTTCGAGCCATTTTATACGACGAAATCGGATTCCAAAGGGGTCGGGCTCGGTCTTTCCGTGGCCTACGGGATTCTCGAACGGCACCACGCGACGGTGGACGTGGAATCGGCCGTCGGGAAGGGGACGGTGTTCACACTGACATTCCCCGCAAAGCAGCCGGGGCCCGGCCCGCAGCAGTCACTGTCATCTTCGGTCGAAGGAAACCACGCATGAACAAAAGTGAGATCGGCATACTTGTGGTGGACGATGAGCTCATCGTCCGCGAATCGCTCAGCAAATGGTTCAGGGAGGACGGCTTCCGCGTCGACGCCGCGGAGAACGCCGCGGCCGCACTGCGGAAGCTGCAGGCGGGACCCTGGAACATCATGCTCGTGGACATCAAGATGCCGGGCATGGACGGCATCGAGCTCCTGCAGCGCGTCCGGCAGACAAACAAGGAGGTTGTTATCATCGTGATCACGGCGTTTGCCACCGTGGACACCGCAGTCAAGGCCCTGAAGGAAGGTGCCTTCGATTACATCACGAAGCCGATCGACCCCGACTACCTCGACCACATGGTGGACAAGGCGCTGCAGCAGCAGCTCCTCGTCCGGGAAAATCAGAAGCTGAAAGACACGGTGAGCGAGCTGTCGGAGTCGGGCGAGATCATCGGGGAGTCCCCCGAAATGAAGAAGGTGATGGATCTGGTGCACACGGTTGCGCCGACGGACACGACGGTGATGATCCGGGGGGAGAGCGGGACGGGGAAGGAGCTCGTCGCCCGGGCGATACACGCCGGCAGCCCGCGGAAGTATTTCCCGATTGTCACCGTCAACTGCGGTGCGATGACCGAGAGCCTGCTCGAGAGCGAGCTCTTCGGGCACGAGCGCGGGGCTTTCACCGGGGCCCAGTACAGGAGGAAGGGGAAGGTGGAGCTTGCGGACGGAGGGACCCTGTTTCTCGACGAGGTCGGCAACATCGATACGAAGACCCAGATGGACCTCCTGCGGGTGATCGAAACGAAGCAGTTCACGCGCGTGGGGGGCACCGAGATCATCCGGTCGGATTTCAGGGTGGTGTGCGCGACGAACAAGGATCTGGAAGGCGCGGTGCGGGAGGGGACGTTCAGGGAAGATCTGTATTACCGCCTGAACGTCTTCACGATCGACCTCCCGCCTCTGCGGGGGCGGCGGGGCGACATCGCAAATCTCGCGCATTATTTCCTGGAGAAGTTCTCCCGCCAGATGAACAAGAAAGTCCAGGGGTTCAGTCCCGAGGCGATGCAGGCGCTCAAGGCGCACGACTGGCCCGGGAACGTGCGGGAGCTCGAAAACGCCGTGGAGCGGGCGATGGTGGTCGCGCAGGGGGACCTGATCGAACGAAGCCACCTTCCGCTGCACGCCGTGGTGACCGGCCAGAGGGACGGGAAACGGCTGGAAGACATAGAGCAGCGCCACATCGAGCAGGTGCTCCGTGACAACGCGTGGAATGTGAGCAGGAGCGCGGCAGTGCTCGACATCGACAGGGTGACGCTCTACCACAAGATCGAGAAGTTCGGACTCAAGCGCGAGCAATGAAGGCCATTCACCTTCTCCCGCTCGGCGGACCGAGCCCGGATCTGGTGGAGGCCCTCTCCGGGCCTCTGCGGCAGACGTTCCGCACACGGGTGGAGACGCATGGGTTCAGCCTGGACCCCGAGCGGTTTTTCGACGAGGGGCGCAGCCAGTACAATTCCACCCGGATCCTCATGCACGTCAAGAACCACTACCCTGCGCTCAAGCAGGAGCCCGGTATCTGCACGCTGGCCCTCGTCCCCTTCGACCTGTTCATCCCTATCCTCACGTATGTCTTCGGCGAGGCCGAGGTCGGGGGGAACGTGGCGGTCGTCTCGTACCACCGTCTCGCGCCGGAACGTTACGGGCTTCCCCCCGACAACCCCCTCCTCCTGGATCGGTTCGTCAAGGAGGTGGTCCACGAGCTCGGTCACGTGTTTTCGCTGATCCACTGTTCCGTCCAGTCGTGCGTCATGCATTCCTCGTCCTATGTCGAGGACATCGATCTGAAGGAACAATCGTTCTGCCGCACCTGCGCGTCGGAACTGGCGCTCAGGTCCTGATCTCATTTCTGCCGCTGCTGCTGCGCCGCCTGACCCGGAGGGAAGCGGTACAGAATCCTTTTCCCGCCGAGCGTCACGACAACGGAATCATCGCTTACCGCTTCCACGCGCGCTTTCTTCAGGTCCTTCTCGTCGACAAGCGAATCGAGGTACATGGTCATCGTCGTCGTGCTCCCCCGCTGATCGACGCGCGTGGGAATCCTCTGTTGTTCACTCCCGGAACTCTCCCGGTTGGCCGGGAGCGCGCTGGCCGGTTGCTGTCGAAGGAGGTACTGCGCCTGAGGCCGGGGGAGCGCATCCTTCAGGCGACCCTCTTCCTCCTTCAGGGCCTTGCTCTTGAAGAGGACCGCGTTTTTCTCCTGTGACGTGACAGCACCCCGGGATGCCCCGGCGTCGAGCGCGGCCTCCCCCCGTTCCACAACCCCGTCCGACCAGAATTCGCCGGCTGCCTCCGTCGCCGGCGCTCTAGCTGCCGTCTCAGATGCGGCAATTCCCCGCGCGGCCGGTGCCCCCCTTCGTTCGTTTTCTGCGTCCCGGTTCGCCCCGGACGCCAGCTCCTTCCGGTCCGTCTGAAGATGTCCGGACGACCGCGCGGAGGACTCAGCACTCCTGTCCCCCTTCACCTTGTCCGCGAGCTCCCGGGCCGGAGCGTTTCCCACATCCTGCCGGGGTGGCTCCATTCTGCCGGCCAGGGGAGGGGTTCCGCCGGGTTGGGGAGTGAGGGTTTCCCCTCCGGTGAACCACGCATAATACACCCCGAGACCTGCAACGATGCCGACGACGGCCGCGGCACTCAGTATCCGGGGCCAGCCAGCCGGTTGCCGTTCGTCGGCAATCCTCCGTTTCAGTTTCTCCTTGAGGTCTTCCCGGCCAAGCCTCCGGACCCCGGCCGCGATCCGCATCTCCCGCCGGAGGGCATCCATGCACGTTTCGCATACGGCTGTGTGACGGTCCACCTTCTCACGCTCCGCCTCACCGAGCCTGCCGAGCGCGTACCGGGAGAGGAGCTCCTCGTCGGAGGCGATATGGGCGCCGCTGTCATCAGTCATGGCGGGGCAACCTTTCCCGGACGAGTGCCTCCAGGGACTTCTTGCACTGGTACTTGCGGGACTTCACCGTGTCGGCATTCGCCATCCCCATCTGTGCCGCGATCGATTCCATCGATTCCTCTTCCCAGTAGAACAACAGCAGCAGTTTTCTGCACGGTTCCCCGAGCCGCTCGAGTGCTGAGCGGACGATTTCCGACTCCTCTTCCTCTATCATCAAATCCAGAGGTGATGCCTCGTCCGCGGGAGGATCGGTCTCGATCCCGGAAACCTCCCTCCGCGCCCGTGCCAGCCGCCGGAGCCACATGTTCCGCGCTGTCGCGTAGATAAACGTCCCCAGCCGGGCCGAGTAGCGGAACCGCCCCGTTGTGACCCGTTCCCAGAGGGTCACCAGGGCCTCCTGGAGGATGTCGTCGGCGTCGTCTTCCGTCCCGCTGTTTTGCGTCACGAGCGCGCGCACGGGCTTCCTGTTCTCACGATAGAGTTCGACGAGTCCTCCTTCGTCCCCTTTCCTGATCCGGTCCAGGATACGCGCATCGTTGCTCGCGAAAAGGGGGGAGGGAGCCATTTACCTTCCAGCAGTTAATGTCATTAACGCAGGCATAATCGATTTTGCTCCGACCTGCCTGCGTTTTTTGGCGATCACCTCGTCGATGTGTGACGAATGTGTGACTGTTTTTGTCACGATTTCCACATGAAGGGATCGCCGGGATAACGGAGTCGATTCTCCTCCGCGATTCTGTCGCGGCTGATCTGTCCGGCTCTTCGTGCTCGACGTTTCAGCGGAATCGGTTTGATCGCCGCCTGCCGTTGACGCCGCCACGATGAACGAGCCGGAGATGCCTCGAAGTCGATGCCGGCCTGCATCGCCCTGCGCTGACGTGCGAGCCGGATGTCGAGGGCCGCGCGACATGCTCGACGCTCCTCCCGGAAGTTAATGCGTTCAACCTTGAAAATGTGAATGCGTTCGAGGAGTCGCTTGACTTTCGTCTGTGTTGGAGGGAAGCACATGAGGCACGTATGTCGAGGGCCGCCGTCACGTTTTCCGTGTCCGACATTCCGAGGGCCGTGCATTCCGCGAGGGAGTTCGCGGCCGCAAATCCAGCATCGAATGAGAGTCGTCGATGTCATCTCGAAATGTACGGAGTCGTCCGAGCACCTGCAAGCGACTGCCGTCCACATGTGCATCTATT
>DASVIU010000218.1:0-13401 GCA_036386275.1 Bacteroidota bacterium
CCGAAGGGTTTGCCGCGGTGTACAGGGGGGAGATCGTCGATGTCCCCGCGATCACCGTGGATCCGCGGAGCGCCGGGCCCGAGCTGCCGCTGAACGGCGTCGAGCGGACCGTGCACGTCCGCATGTTTCCGGTGTTCGAGCGGAACGGGAAACTCGTCAACGTTGTTTCGATGATGGAAGATGTAACGGAGCGCCGCCGGCTCGAGGCGCAGCTCATCGAATCCCAGAAGATGGAGAGCATCGGCCTCCTCGCCGGAGGGATCGCGCACGATTTCAACAATATCCTGGGGGGGATACTGGGATATGCGTCCTTCGTGAAGGCGCAGGTTCCGAAGGAAGACAAGATCTATCCCCACCTGGAGACCATCGAACGTTCCGCCCTGCGGGCGGCGGAGCTGACTTCGCAGCTCCTCGGGTTCGCCCGGGGAGGGAAGTACGTCGTCGGTCCCCTCCAGATCAATGACCTCGTGCGTGAGACTGCCGAGCTGCTGCGGGGGACGATCGAGACAACCATCGTGATGGAGACCGGTCTCGATCCTTCCTCCCCCGTGATCGAGGCCGACGCATCGCAGATCCAACAGGTCCTGATGAACCTCTGCGTCAACGCGAGGGATGCGATGCCCGGCGGCGGCGAGCTGACGATCACGACGATGCGCCTCGACACGCCGGATGCGTTCCTCCGGTCGATCCCGGAAGGGAAAGTAGGACCGTTTGTCCGGATTGAAATCGCCGACACCGGCATCGGGATCGACAGGGCGATACGCGGGAAGATCTTCGATCCGTTCTTCACGACGAAAGAAAAGGGGAAAGGGACGGGGCTGGGACTTGCGACGGTCTACGGCATCGTGAAGAACCATAACGGGTTCATCAACGTCGAGAGCGAAATAGGGACCGGGACAACCTTCTCCGTCTACATCCCCGCCGTTGACAAGGCCGCCGCGAAGGTCCAGGAGGTCGAGTCCCGGCCGCGGGGGGGGCACGAGACGATCCTGGTTGTGGACGACGAAGAGACGATACGGCTGCTCGTGCAGGACGTACTGGAGGAACTCGGCTACAACGTCCTCGCCGCCGGGGACGGTATCGAGGCGGTCGCGCTGTACAGGGAAAGGATCGGCACGATAGGACTCGTGATACTCGACATGACGATGCCCGAGATGGGAGGGAGGGAAACGTTCGAAAAGCTCAAGGAGCTGAATCCGCGCGTGCGCGCCATACTCTCCACCGGCTATTCCGAAGACGAGCGTGCGCGCCAGATGCTGGCCATGGGGGTGAAGGCGTTCGTCCAGAAACCGTACCGGACCGACGATCTCGCTCTCGCTGTGCGCAGGATACTCGATTCCCCCGAAACCTGAGGAGGGGGGCCGCATGGGAACAGACAAACCGGTGGGCGTCGTGCTCCTTCAGCTCGGAGGCCCCGATTCGCTTGCGGCGGTGGAACCGTTTCTCTACAACCTCTTTTGCGATCCGGATATCATCGACCTCCCGCTGGCATTTCTCTTCCGGCGCACGCTGGCACGGATCATTGCGAGGCGCCGCGCCCCCCGCGTGCAGCAGTACTACGCACGGATCGGCGGCAGGTCTCCGATTCTGAATCTGACACGGCGGCAGGCCTCTGCTCTGGAGCGGGCACTGCGCCCGGCCCTTGACGCCCGGGTGGTGATCGCGATGCGGTACTGGCACCCGATGACCGACGAGGCGATCGATACGCTTGTCGCCGCCGGCGTGGAGCGTGTCGTGCTCCTCCCGCTCTATCCGCACTATTCGAAGACGACGACCGGTTCCAGTGTCCGGGAATGGGAGAGGGCGCTCCGGCGCAGGGGTCTCCGCCATTTCCTCGTCCGGACCGTCACGGAGTACTGCGAGCACCCACTCTACGTCGCCGCTCTCGTGAGGAACATTGGCATCGCGCTCAGGCGCGTTCCGTTCGCCGACCGGGGGGCCGTCCACCTTGTCTTCAGTGCCCACGGAACCCCCGTGAACCTGGTGCGCGGGGGGGACCCGTACCAGTCACAGATCGTCAGGACCTGTGGGGCCGTGGTGCGGGAAGGAGATTTCGGTCTCCCCCATCACCTCTGCTACCAGAGCAAAGTGGGACCGCAGCGCTGGCTGGAGCCCTCCCTGGATGCGACGATCGAACGTCTCGCGCAGGAGCGCGTGTCCCATCTGATCGTCATCCCCATCGCCTTCGTGTCGGACCACTCGGAAACACTCTGGGAAATAAACATCGAGGCGCGACGGGAAGCGAAGCGCCTCGGCATCGGGTATTTCGACATGTCTCCGGCGCTGAACACGGCTCCCGATTACATCGCGGCACTCAGAGAGCTGATAATGAAAAGCGTGACGCCGTGACCGGACGCAGGGACGTCATCATCGTCGGTGCCGGAATCTCCGGGCTCACGGTCGCGTATTTTCTCCGCCGCGCCGGAGTGAGCGTCACGGTCCTGGATCCCGGCGATGTGCCGGGGGGGACGATGCAGACGGTCATGGACGGTGAGTGGATGGTGGAGACCGGCCCGAACAGCGCGCTGGAAACCACCCCCCTGTTCGGAGAAATGTTCGACGGACTCGGCATCGCCGGGGAACGGTTGTACGCCGCCGCTGCGGCAGAACGCCGGTACATTCTCAGGGACGCTCTCCTACATCCGCTCCCGATGTCGCCGGGGGCGTTTCTCACGTCGTCGCTCTGGTCCGTGGCGGGAAAACTGCGGCTCATGAAAGAACCATTCGTGGGGCGGGGGACGGAAGAGGAGACGGTGGCGCAGTTCGTCCGCCGCCGTCTGGGGGAGGAGTTCCTGGAGTACGCGATCAACCCTTTTGTCGCAGGGGTCTATGCGGGGGATCCTGCGGCTCTCAGCGTTCGGGCGGCCTTTCCGAAACTCTACGCGCTCGAGGAGCGGTACGGCGGACTCATCCGCGGGATGGTGCGGGGAGCGGGCGAGCGGAGGAAACGGGCAGAGAAGGCGAAAGACAGGGCACGGATGTTTTCGTTCAGGGGGGGGATGCAGACATTCCCGATCGCGCTGGGGCGATATCTGGGGGATGGACTCCGCCTGAAGTGCACGGCGACGTCCGTCGGACGGAATGACCCCCCGGGGGGGGGCCCGGCCTTCGTCGTCCGTTACCGGCGGGAAGGGGAGCCGGGCTCGCTCGAGGCCCCGGCCCTGGTCCTGGCGGTGCCGGCGTACATCGCGGGGGATTTCGTCCGCCCATTCTCGGCGTCTCTCGGTGCCGCGCTCGAGCGCATATTCTACCCGCCGGTCGCGGAGGTTTTTCTCGGGTTCCCCGACTCTCAGGTCGGACGCCCGCTCGACGGTTTCGGGTACCTGATCCCGGAGAAGGAGAAACGGAAGATACTCGGGACGATATGGTCTTCCGTACTCTTCCCCGGGAGGGCCCCGGCGGGGCATGTCGCTCTGACGACATTCGTGGGGGGGGCGAGGCAGCCGCTGCTTGCGGGACTGGACGACCGTGATCTGATCCGGACGGTTGCTTCGGAGCTCCGTTCCCTCATGGGTGTAACAGGAGACCCGGTATACGCGAAAATCATACGCTGGGAAAAAGCCATTCCGCAGTATAACCTGGGCCATCTCGCGCTGGTGGAGGAGATCCGGGTGCTCGAACGGCAGGTCCCGGGGCTGTACCTCTGCGGGAACTACCGCGGGGGGATTGCGGTGGGAGACTGCCTGATGAGCGGGGAGAGCCTCGCCCGCCGGATCGCCGGCGAAATGCAAAGGCCCGCTTCCGGAGACCCGCGCTGAATCAGGGAGGAACGTTTTTAATAACAAGGGTGAAGGTGCACAGATGAATACCGCCGAAACAAACGTCGCTTCGTTTCCCGTGGCACGACTCCGCCGGCTCCGTATGACGGAGACGCTGCGGGGCATGGTCCGTGAAACCCGCCTGGGTCCGGAAGATTTTATCTACCCGCTTTTTGTCGTCCCGGGATCGAAAGTGAAAAAGGAGGTGTCCTCCATGCCCGGGGTCTACCAGATGTCCGTGGACCAGATCGTCCGTGAATGCGCCGATGTCCATGCGCTCGGGATCCCCGCGGTCATTTTCTTCGGCATCCCTGAGGAGAAAGACGATGTGGGCTCCGGCGCCTACGATGATCACGGCGTCGTCCAGGAGGCGCTGCGGGCCGTGAAAAAAGAAGTCCCCGGCCTTTTTCTCATCACGGATGTCTGCCTCTGTGAATATACGTCCCACGGCCACTGCGGGATCGTCCGGGGGAATGAGATCGTGAACGACGAATCCATCGCACTCCTTGCGCGCGAGGCGCTCTCGCACGCAGAGGCGGGGGCCGACATGGTCGCCCCTTCGGACATGTTTGACGGCAGGGTCGGCGCAATCCGGCGGGCGCTTGATGAAGGCGGTTTCGGGAATATCCCCATCATGTCGTACGCGGCGAAGTATGCCTCGGGGTTCTACGGTCCTTTCCGGGAGGCAGCGGAGAGTACGCCGAAGTTCGGCGACAGGCGCTCCCACCAGATGGATCCGGCCAATTCCGACGAAGCGATGCGGGAGGTGGCACAGGACATCGCGGAGGGGGCGGACATCGTTATGGTCAAACCGGCAATGCCGTATCTCGACGTGCTCTACAGGGTGAAGCAGCAATTCGCAATGCCGACCGCGGCGTACAACGTCAGCGGCGAATACGCGATGGTCAAGGCCGCGGCGCGCATGGGATGGATTGATGAAGAGCGCGTCATGATGGAGATGCTGACAGGGATCAAGCGGGCGGGGGCCGACCTCATACTCACCTACTTTGCAAAGGCCGCCACGGAAGTCCTCGGGAGGAAGCGGTGACGGGTGACCTGGAGACCCGGAAATCCGATGCGTTGTTCGCGCGGGCGCTGGAGCTCATCCCGGGGGGGGTCAACTCACCCGTCCGCGCATTCCGCGCCGTCGGGTGCTCCCCCCGGTTCATCACGAAGGCGGAAGGCGCCCGCATCCGGGATGAGGACGGGAACGAATACATCGACTATGTGGGTTCATGGGGACCGATGATACTCGGCCACGCGCATCCCCGCGTGATCGATGCGGTGATCCGTGCTGCCGGTTCAGGGACGAGTTTCGGCGCACCCACCGGCCTCGAGGTGCGGATGGCGGAATTGATTGCGCGGCTCGTCCCTTCGGTGGAGATGGTCCGCATGGTGAACTCCGGCACCGAGGCGACGATGAGCGCGGTCCGTCTGGCACGCGCGTACACGGGGCGTGAGAAGATCATCAAGTTCGAGGGATGCTATCACGGTCACGCGGATGCGTTCCTTATCAAGGCGGGATCCGGCGCAATGACGATGAGTGTCCCCGACAGTCCGGGGGTCCCCGCCGCGGTCGCGGCACTGACGCTCACGGCCCGGTTCAACAACCTGGAATCCGTGGCGGCGCTCCTGGGGAGCCACCGGGGTGCAGTGGCGGCGCTCATTGTCGAGCCCGTTGTCGGGAACATGGGATGCGTTCCTCCCGAACCCGGTTTTCTTGAAGGACTGCGCCGTCTCTGCACGGACGAAGGCACGGTGCTCATTTTCGATGAGGTGATGACCGGATTCAGGCTCGCTCCCGGGGGAGCGCAGCAGCTTTACGGGGTGACGCCCGATCTGACGACACTCGGGAAGATCATCGGCGGGGGATTGCCTGTCGGGGCATACGGCGGGAAACGTGAGATCATGACGATGGTCGCGCCGGGGGGCCCGGTCTACCAGGCGGGGACCCTCTCCGGGAATCCGCTCGCGATGACGGCCGGTCTCGAGACACTGAATATCCTGAGCGGGGACCCCGGCCTGTACGAGTCGCTGGAACGAAAATCACGGCGGCTGGCGGAGGGGATTGCCCGGACGATCGATTCGCTCGGGCTGCCGCTGACGCAGAACCGTGTGGGTTCGATGTCCACGCTCTTCTTTACCCCCGGACGCGTCGTTGACTACGCGGGAGCGCTCCGGGCGGACACAAAACGCTTCGGCGTGTACTTCCGGGAAATGCTCCGCCGGGGCATATACCTGGCCCCTTCACAGTTCGAAGCCGGGTTCGTGTCTCTCGCGCACACAGACGACGATATCGACATGACGATCGACGCGAACCGCCAGTCGCTCACAGCCGCATTTTCAACACTATAAAAGGAGGCGCATGTTCACACTGAGCTGCGGATCCTACAAAAACGGAGGGGAGATCCCGGTGAAATACGCGCACCGCTCTGTTGCCGGTGGGCAGAATATCTCGCCGGCATTCGCCTGGCAGGACCCGCCGCCGGGCACCAGGTCGTTTGCGCTCTCGATCGTGGACCCTCATCCCGTGGCGAACAACTGGGTCCACTGGTTCATCATCGACATTCCGTTCCAGGAGCGTGCGCTGGGAGAAGGGGCATCCGGGACGGGGAGGCTTCCGGTCTCTGCAAAGGAACTTCTCAACTCGTACAACGAGATGGGCTATGGAGGGCCGGCACCGCCGAAGGGCTCGGGGCCGCATCCGTACGTCGCCACGCTGTACGCGCTGGATGTCCCCGCGCTTCCCCTCGGGAAGGACACTCTCCTTTCCGCGTTTCTGAGGACGATCGAAGGGAAGAGCGTTGCGGAGGTCTCCATGACCGCGTACCACGAGCGGAAGTGACCCTGTCACAGTGTGAGGGGGAACGCCGCTCCCCCTTCTTCACAGCATTCCCCCCACATACTGTGCAATCGCAGGAGACGCCGTCAGGCCCGGAGAATCTATTCCGACCAGGTTGATGAACCCCGGGAGCCCCCGCCCGCTCTCCTCGCGGATCAGGAAGTCTCTCGCCGGCTCCCCCGGGCCCTGCAGCTTCGGGCGGATCCCGCTGATGTCGGGAGTGAGGTCCTCGTCCCGGACATGCGGGAGTATGCGGCGGACGGATGCGCCGAACGCGCTCCGCTTCTTTTCGTCGACCCGGTAGTCCTGCACGCGGTTTTCCTGGTATTCGATGTCAGGACCGAACTTCAGTCGTCCCCCGAGGTCCACGACCGCATGGACGCCCAGTGTCTCATTGGTCGGGACGGGGTAGACGAGCCGGCTCACGCACCCGCTCAGTGACGCCGGGAGGGCGAAATAGCATCCCCGGCTGTAGTGGAGCCGGTACCCCTCCCTGTCCACATCGATTCCGGCAAGCGAGGCGATCGTGTCGGACTCCAGCCCGGCTGCGTTGATCACGCGTTCCGACGTGATCGTGGAGCGTTCCCCCCCTTCACTGACGGTGATCAGGTAGTCGTTGGAACGGCGTTCCACCGCCACAACCGTGCAGTGCGTCTGCACAAGGGCTCCCTGTTCTCTCGCCGTCCTGTAGTAAAAATCCATGAGCCCGTGCGCGCTGATGATGCCCGTGTCGGGAGAGAAGAGGCCGCCGACGGTGACAATCTGCGGCTCGAGCGTACTGACCTCCGCGGCGGTCATCATCCGGAGCGTGACGCCGTTCCCCTCTCCGAGTTCGCGAAGCCGCCGGAGTTCTCCCTCTTCCGATGGACGCGTCGCTGTGATGATTTTTGTAATCCGCCGGTGGGGGATGTTGTGACGGCCGCAGAGTTCGTACAGGAGACGGTTTCCCTCGACGCAGAGCCGTGCTTTCAACGAACCGTTGGCGTAATAGATCCCCGCGTGAATCACCTCGCTGTTGCGGCTCGAGGTCTCCTGTCCGTACTTTGGGTTCCTCTCCAGGAGGTACAAGGGTGCGTGGCGCCGGGAAAGCTCTGCGGCGATCGCAAGGCCGACGGCACCCCCGCCGATGACTGTGAGAGCGGCATCCGCCATAGTCACTCACTCCATGATGTGCGGTGATTCCACAAGGACCCATGTGCTGTCCGGCCTGGTCCCCGCGGTGCGGAAGAAATCGGCCGTGTCCCTCTTCCTGGAGTTGATCCTGATTTTGAGTCCGGCGGAATAGAGCAGGAGAGGGATGTCGTTTTTCGAGTCGCTCGCAACGAGCAGGGGGACGAGGGGGGTGTGACGCCGCAGGGCGTCGATCTTGCCGGCGCGAATAGGGACAGGCACCTCCGCCCTGTCTGTCAGGAGTCCGTCACGCACTTCCAGATCGATCCCGATGATGCGGTCCGGCGGAATGCCGAAGCGTGTAAACGCCGGCTCCACGCTCCATTTGTTGCTCCCCGAGACGACCCAGATGTCGAATTGCCGCTCGGTAAGGGCCCCGATGAGGTCCACCGATTCCCGGATGAAGCGTGCGCCCCGGGAGAGGTCGCGCCCGCCGAGCCGCCTGGTCCCGATCGGCGAAGAAAATTCGGCCTCGAATGTCGCGCGTGCCAGCCCGCGCGCTTCTTCCGGCGTGTATCCGGCAAAGAGGCGGACGATATCGGCGCAGGCTTTGACAACCGCCCCCGAGGCGATCTGGTCGAAATACCGTGAGAGGAGGATTTCCGCGAAAGTGGCGAATGCGGGACTCCCGGCGCGTTCGGCGGGACTGAGTGCCGCCAGCTCCCCGTGCAGTCTCCCGATCTCCTCACGCCGGGGATGGTCCGGCCAGACCAGGGCGGGCGACCGCCGGAAATGGAACTGCTCGATCTGCCGGTAAAACATCGCTTCCCCCATATCCCCGTGTACCACCGTCCCGTCGCAGTCAAAAACAGCGATGGGGCGGGGGCCCCTGTCGTGGTCCTGGTGTGCGGCGAGGAATGCCGCGACGGCGGGGTCTGTCAGAATGGACATGTCCTGTACGTGTCTGGTTCGAAGTCCCGTCAAAATACGAAGCGAGCGGCGGAAGAGCAACATTGCAACTCACGGGCGAAAGACGTATATTTGTCCATGACGTGTGCCCGACCGAGCAAGTCCGCCCCGCTTTCCCCGGGACGGATTTTCTGTTATTGACGATACCCATGAGCGCGATCCGGAACTTCTGCATCATAGCCCATATTGATCACGGCAAATCGACGATCGCCGACCGCCTTCTTGAACGGACCGGCACGATCACGCCCCGCGAGATGAAGTTCAACCAGGTCCTTGACGACATGGATCTCGAACAGGAACGCGGGATCACGATCAAGCTTCACGCGATCCAGATGCATTACGCTGCGGGGGACGGGGAGACCTACACGCTGAACCTCATCGATACGCCGGGGCACGTGGATTTTTCCTACGAAGTCTCCCGGTCCCTGGCCGCCTGCGAAGGCGCGATACTCGTCGTGGACGCATCGCAGGGTGTGGAGGCGCAGACGATTAGCAACCTGTACCTGGCGATCGACGCGGGACTCGAGATCATCCCCGTCATCAACAAGATCGACCTCCCGAGCGCCACGATCGAAACCGTCAAAGGACAGATCAGGGATCTGATCGGATGTCGTGACGATGAGATCATACTGGCAAGCGCGAAGGCCAACATCGGCATCGACGAAATACTGGAAGCGGTCGTCCACCGCATCGCTCCCCCTGCGGGAGATCCCGCCCTCCCCCTCCGTGCCCTGATATTTGATTCGGTGTTCGACGCGTACCGCGGGTCCGTCGTGTACATCCGCGTCATCGAGGGGACGCTCCGGGAGGGGGACAGGATCATGTTCTTCCACACGGGAAAGCCGTTCGACGCCGAGGAGGTGGGGGTCCTGGAGATGAAGCGCCTTCGGACGGGAGAGCTGGCCGCGGGGAACGTGGGGTACCTCATCGCCGGCGTGAGGGACGTGCATGACACCAAAGTCGGCGACACGGTCACCTCGGCGGCGCACCCGGCACAGAGCGCACTGCCGGGATACAAGGAAGTGAAACCGATGGTCTTCAGCGGCATGTACCCGACGAACGCGGAAGACTTTGAGGACCTCCGGAGCGCAATCGCAAAGCTGCAGCTCAACGACTCTTCGCTGGTCTACCAGCCGGAGACGTCGACGGCCCTCGGGTTCGGATTCCGGTGCGGTTTTCTCGGACTCCTGCACATGGAGATTGTCCAGGAACGGTTGGAACGGGAATACAACCAGAACATCATCAACACCGTCCCCAACGTGGAATACCGGGTGACGAAGACCGGCGGGGACGTCGTCCTCGTGGACAACCCGTCCACGATGCCCCCCCTGGGCGAGGTCGCCATGGTGGAGGAGCCGTTCGTCAAGGCGCAGATCATCGTCCCGGTCGAGTACGTCGGGAACATCATGAAGCTCTGCATGGACCGCCGGGGGGTTTACCGGAACACGACCTACCTCGATCCCACGCGGGCGGACATCACGTACGAGATGCCCCTGAGCGAGATCATATTTGATTTTTATGATAAATTGAAATCCACGAGCCGGGGATATGCATCGTTCGACTATGATCTCCTGGATTTCCGCGAATCGGATCTTGTGAAGCTCGACATCCTGCTCAACGGCGAATCGGTCGATGCGTTCTCGTGCATCGTCCACAGGGACAAGGCGCATGACTGGGGGAAGAAACTCTGCGTGAAACTGCGTAAACTGATCCCCAGGCAGATGTTCGAGGTGGCCATCCAGGCGGCGATCGGGAGCAAGGTCGTTGCGCGCGAATCGATCGCGGCGATGAGAAAGAACGTGCTGGCGAAATGCTACGGCGGCGACATCTCGCGCAAGCGGAAGCTTCTGGAGAAACAAAAAGAGGGAAAAAAGCGTATGAAGCAGGTGGGACGCGTCGAAATTCCCCAGGAGGCGTTCCTGGCGGTTCTCTCAATGGAAGACGAATAAGGAGGCTCATGGCAAGAACGAACCGGTCATCGACCGAGAAGGAACATCAGGTTGCGAAGAAGGAACCCGTGAAGGACTTCCTGAAGGACCTTGTCTTCGTGCTCGTGTCGTTTTTCTTCCTGAACAGCTTCGTGCTCGCGTCGTTCGAAGTCCCCACCGGGTCGATGGAGAACGAAATCATGGCGGGCGATTTTCTTTTTGTCAACAAGTTCATATACGGCGGAACGACGCCGCGCACGATTCCCTTTACCAACGTACGCCTTCCGTGGTTCAGGGTCCCCGCCCTGCGAAGCGTCGGGCGCGGCGATGTCATCGTGTTCGAATTTCCCGGGCAGCGGGAGGAGATCCAGTCGCCGGAGTTCATGTTCTATCTCAAACGCTGCGTGGCGCTGAGCGGAGACACGATCCAGGTGGTGAACAGGATCCTGTACATCAACGGGAAGCCGTCTCCGATACCGCGGAATATGAAATTCAACAACCTCAACCCTCGGCCGCAGGCGTATGCCGACCCGAAGATTTTTCCCCGCGACATGCCGTTCAACGAGGATTTCTGGGGTCCGGTGGTCGTTCCGAAGAAGGGGGACGTCCTGGAGCTGAACGCCTCCACCTACCCGCGGTGGGCGACATTCATCTCCCGGGAGGGACACCGGGTGCGCCTTGACGAGCGGGCACGGGTCCTGGTCGACGGAGTCGCGGTGACGAGGTACATCGTCCAGAGAAACTATCTCTTCGGCATGGGGGACAACCGGGACAACAGCCTCGATTCACGGTTCTGGGGGTTCATCCCCGAGGAGAACATCGTGGGCACGCCCATGATCGTCTACTGGTCCTGGGACCCCGACAAGCCCCTGAGCAGCATAGTCGACAAGCTCGGATCGATCCGTCTCAGCCGCATCGGCTCGCTCATCAGGTAGCATGAAAAAGACGACGGCCGGGGGAACCCGTCCCCGCCGGGCGCGCATTCTGGGCCGCCTCCGGGACGCGGCGGAGATCGTCGTATTGACCGTCGCACTGGCGCTTGCGGTGAAGACGTTTGTCGTCGACGCGGTGCACGTGCCGAGCGCCTCGATGGAAAACACGCTCATGGTGGGGGACTTTGTCCTCGTCAACAAGTTCGTGTACGGTGCCTCGACTCCCCGGTTCCTCCCTCTGGTGGGGAGCCGGCTCCCCGTCCTGCGGCTCCCGGCTCCGGGTTCCCCGCAGCGGGGGGACGTAATCGTGTTCTATGCGCCGGACGGCACGCCCCCGCGCCTCTACGTCAAGCGGTTGGTGGGCCTTCCTGGAGATACCGTGATGCTCCGTGGCGGGGCGCTTATCGTCAACGGGGAGGAGATCGGTTCTCCACCGTCGGCGAAACCGGCGCGAAAGCCCGTCTCCGATTTCGGCCCGGTTGTCGTCCCGGCGGCCGGCGGGACGATCCTCTATTTCGTCCTGGGGGACAACCGGGACGACAGCCTGGACAGCCGCGCATGGGGATTCGTCCCCTTCGACAGGGTCGTCGGGCGTGCCATGCTGATCTACTGGTCGGTGGATAGCCGGACGGGGATCCGCTGGGGGCGACCCGGCACCGTCGTCCGTTAACGTTTGTACTCACAACAGGGCTCCATGCCGTCTCTGTACGTCCATATCCCCTTCTGCCAGCGCAAGTGCGTCTACTGCGACTTCTATTCCATCGAGACTGTCTCTCTCATGGGTCCGTTTCTCGACGCCCTCGACACGGAAATTGCCCTCGCCGCCCCGGCGGGGGAGGGGGTGTCGTTCGATACGCTCTTCTTCGGAGGAGGGACACCTTCCCTGCTCGCGCCGCGTGAGCTCGAACGTGTGATGCGTTCCCTCCGCAGCGCATTCGCCATCGGGGAGCAGGCCGAGATCACGCTCGAGACGAACCCGGGGACCGTCTCGCTTGAAAAGCTGCGCGACTACCTGTCTCTCGGCGTCAACCGCCTCAGCATCGGCATCCAGTCGTTCGATGAAAACGAGCTCCGATTCCTCGGGAGGATTCACGACGCCGGTGAAGCGGCGCGGTGCGTCGGCCTGGCACGGGAGGCGGGCTACCGGAATGTGAGCGTCGACCTGATCTATTCCCTCCCGGGTCAGACTGCGGGGGAGTGGGAGAGAACTCTGTCGAAAGCGCTCGCCCTTCGTCCGGACCACGTTTCGGCATACAGCCTGATCGTCGAGGACGACACGCCGCTCGCGCGGATGGTTTCCGCGAAGCTTGTGTCCCCGAATCCCGTTGAAGCCGAAGCGTCGCTGTATGAGCGTACGATGGACGTGATGGAGCGGGCAGGTTTCGAACACTACGAAGTGTCGAGCTACGCCCGGCCGGGATTCAGGAGCCTGCACAACTCCGCGTACTGGTCTCACGCGGACTACCTCGGTTTCGGGCCTTCCGCCCACTCATTCTGGCGCCCGGGAAACGGTGAGGCACCCCTGCGCTGGGCGAATGTCCCCGCACTCAGCAGGTACTGCGACAGTCTGCGAAAAGGCGAATCCCCCGTGGTGATGCGTGAAGAGGTGACACGCGCGCAGCTCTGCAACGAGCGGATCTTCCTCGGGCTGAGGAGCTCTGGTGTGGACCTCCGCAGGCTGGGGGATGAGTTCGGGTTGCCGGCGGACAGGCTCGCGCTCGCCGGGGCACTCGTGGAGGACGGGGCAGCGATTCTGGAGGGGGGCACACTGCGCCTGACACCCCGGGGGTACATGGTGTGCGATGAAATTGCGGCGCGCATGATGGTATGATGGTCTCTCTCCACTTCGCCGGATTCGGGAC
>DASVIU010000219.1:0-4330 GCA_036386275.1 Bacteroidota bacterium
GTGACGTGTGCAAGGGAAAAAGGTACAAGAAGGAGATCCTCGACGTCCGCTACCGGGGAAAAAGCATCGATGAGGTCCTCGGCCTGACCGTGACGGAAGCGATCGCCTTCTTCGGCCAGGATGGTCAGGGAAGGAAAGTGACTCAGCGCCTGAGCGTACTTGACGAGGTCGGTCTCGGCTACATCCGGCTCGGCCAGCCGGCGACATCCCTCTCCGGCGGTGAAGCCCAGCGCATCAAGCTCGCGGCTCACCTTGTCATGCCCGCCTCCGACAGGCACGTCCTTTTCGTCTTCGACGAGCCCACGACGGGCCTCCACTTCGACGACATTGCAAGGTTGCTCCGGTGCTTCAATGCACTCATAGAAGCCGGAAATTCGGTCGTCATCATTGAGCACAATCTCGATGTGATAAAGTGCGCCGACTACGTCATCGATCTTGGCCCGGAGGCGGGGGAAGGGGGGGGGACTGTCGTGGGGGCTGGAACACCTGAGGAAATTGCCGCCAACCCTGCATCTCACACGGGGAAATATCTCAGGGCTTCTCTGAAATCGTGACACCCGTCACCGACGGCGAACCGGGGTCTTCGTAGGTTGATTTCGCCGTTACAAAGAAAGGCATTGGTAACTGCTGCGGATGAAGGGGATTTCCGGAGCGTGTGCCAGTGCCTTTCGCCATTAATATCCGAGGCCGATATTCAGCGTGATGAAAAAGCCTCCGAAGTCCTTCTTTGTCGCGGCGAGGAGACCGGTGTTGGTATCATACAGCGACGGGAGACCGTCCCCCAGCAGGTATGTGAAGTAATACCTGAAATTCACGCCAAATACCCCTGACTTCTCCCCTCCAAAATTTGCGCCGAATCCGATGTACGCCGATGCCGTGTAGTGGGGGGTCCCGCGGCTGAAGCTCTTGAAAAACTCCACCTGATTTATTGCCAGGGTGCCGTCCGCCTGCGGGACCAGATCGACGAACGGGGTCATGTAGATCAGTGTGGGTCCGACAGCCGCGTTCACGTAAGGGCGGAATGTCTCGACGATATCTTCCCGGAAGAGCCTGTACTGGACGCCGAACATCAGTGGGAGGACCATGAACCGGTTCAGCTTCCCCGGGACGGTGGAGTTGCCATAAATGTCGTATTGTTCGATCTCTCGTGAGTCTTTCGCCTCGGAGATCGAAAAGTTGATGAACCCGAACACATCGGGAGTGAATTCCCGCCTGTAGAAAGTTCCCAGTCCGAACCCGTTGGTGGAGATCATGACGTCGACCCCCCAGGTGTTGAGGTACTCTCCCTGGTTGTATGTCGTGGTCGCGGCTCCGCGCGCAGTGCTGTCGGGTTGTCCCGGGTAGGAGCGGGGCTGAGCCGGGGCCTGTGCTGAGGCAGCCAGGAAAACGAATGTCAGAATGTGGATGGGGAGGTGGTTCGCGCGCATGGTATACTCGCTCCTCGTGGCGTTGGTCCTGTGTTCAGAGAACTCGGTAGAGGCCCAGCTTCAGGTAGCGCGTTTCCGGAACCGCAGGGAGTACGGGATGGTCGGGAGCCGCGCCCCGCCATTCCAGAAGCTGCAGCCGCCGCCCGGCCCGGCGGGCGGCGTCGTCAACGATTTCCTGGAAGACCTCCGGGAGAATGTGATGGGAGCAGGAGGCGGTCATGAGCATCCCTCCCTGCGGGATCAGGGGAAATGTCGCGAGATGAAGTGTCCGGTACCCTTTCTTTGCCGATTGAACATTCTTCCTGCTCCGAGTGAACGACGGCGGATCGAGTACCACCATGTCGAACTTCCGGCCGGCTTCAGCAAACTGCGACAATCTCTTGAAAACATCTCCATCGTCGAAACTCACGTTGTCGATTCCGTTCAGAAGCGCGTTGGCACGCGCACGGGCGATGGCTTCAGCGGAAATGTCGATCCCAAGGACCGACTTGGCCCCTCCCCGTCCCGCTGAGAGGGCAAATCCCCCGTCGTTACAAAAAGCGTCCAGAACGTCCGCCCCTCTGCTGAACCGCTCGAGCAACCCCCGGTTCTCCCTCTGGTCCAGATAAAATCCCGTCTTCTGTCCGTCCCTGAGATCGACGGTATAGCGCATCCCCCGCTCGACAATCAGCGTGGGAGAGGGCTCTCCATACAGAACAACGCGCTGCATCGGAAGGTTCTCGAGTGCCCGGAGGGGGGATTCATTCCGGGCGACAATGCAGGACGGGTGGAACAGCTCGTTCAGTACCTCACAGATGAGCGGGAGGCGCTGTTCCATGCCGAAGGAAAAGGTCTGGACTGCGAACTGGTCGTTGAACCTGTCTATGACGAGCCCCGTGAGGAAGTCTCCCTCGCCGTGGACGAGGCGGTAGGCGGTTTCACCCGGGTACAGCCGCTCGCGGAGGTCGAGGGCTGAGGCGATTCGCGCATGAAAGAACGCGCGGTCGATGTCGACAATCGTGCTGGAGAGAAGGCGGAACGCGATCAACGAGTGGGGGTTATAAAGACCGACGCCCAGCGAGAGCCCGCTTGCGGCGACAAGCTCGACCACGTCGCCTACGGCGGGGTTTCCCCTGGTTTCGCGGATTTCGTTGCTGAATGCCCAGGGGTGACCGGCGACGATGCGCCGTTCTTCCTTGTTCTTGAGAATGATCTGTCTCGCGAGATGCGCCTCTTGCATGCACATAAGTTATCACAATGCGCCTCGAATTGCAAGGCGGATCCCTTTCATTGAAATTCGCCCGGCAGATGGGTATATTTAAAAGCTATGGACAAAAACAAACACACGGTACCTCCCGGTGACGGACGCCCGGCTGTCGCCGGCGTTCTCTTCGACATCGACGGGACGCTGACAAGGACGAACGAGCTCATATTTGCGACGTTCAATTTCATCACCACCCGGTATTGCGGGCGGACATACGAACCCCGGGAAATCATCGCCCTCTTCGGTCCCCCCGAGGAAGGCGCGCTTATACCAATCGTCGGTGAGGATCGCCTCGACGCCGCGATGGACGACCTCTGCGATTTCTACAGAAGTCACCATCACGCCATGGCTTCCCTCCACGCGGGGATGGGCGAGGTCCTGGCGTTCCTGAAGGGGACGGGGATCCCGCTCGGGGTCTTCACGGGGAAAGGAAGACGGACCGCGATGATTACGCTCGAAGCCCTCGGAATAGCAGGATACTTCGACCTGATCGTCTCGGGGAACGACGTCGTCCGGCACAAGCCCGACCCGGAAGGGATTCGCAAATTCACCGGGGCTTTCTCGCTTGCCCCCGGGGAGGTGCTGATGGTGGGCGATGCCATGGGGGACATCACGGCCTCGAGGGGCGCGGGAGCGACGTCGGTCGCCGTGTTGTGGGATTCCTACGACAGGGAACGCGTGGCGTGTGCGGGGGCCGATTTCGTGTTTGAAGAAGTAAGCGGCTTTCTCTCCTGGCTTAAGAGGGATGTCCGTTACGTGCCGGACGGTGTCTGACGGCAGAACAATGAACCTGGCAGGAGCACATGTGGACCCTTTGCGGATCGGCGTCATAGGCGTAGGACATCTCGGATCGTTGCATGCGAAAATGCTCTCGGATATGCCGGGGGTGCACCTGTCGGGCGTCTTTGACTCCGATGCAGACCGGGCGAAGACTGTCGCGGGGCAGTACGGCACTCTGGCCTCGGGAAACGTGGATGCGTTGCTGGATTCGGTCGATGCCGTCACTATCGCCACGAGCACCAACGCCCACTTCGACGTCGCCCTGAAAGCTCTCGGGCGCGGGAAGCACGTCTTCGTGGAAAAGCCGATTACGGAGACCGTGGCGGAAGCGCAGACGCTGTGCAGCGCGGCGGCCGGACGGGGGCTCCTCATCCAGGTGGGCCAGATCGAGCGGTTCAACCCCGCGATACTCGCACTGGAGAAATACCGGATCGCTCCCATGTTCGTCGAATCGCATCGCCTCGCCCAGTTCAACCCCCGGGGAACGGATGTCGGGGTCGTCCTCGATCTGATGATACACGACATCGACCTGATCCTCTCATTCGTGCATTCGCCCGTCCGTGCGGTGGAGGCGAGCGGAGTTGCGGTGGTATCCGACAGCGTCGACATCGCCAATGCGCGGCTCCAGTTCGAGAACGGGTGTGTGGCCAACGTGACGGCGAGCCGGATCTCCCAGCGGAAGATGCGGAAAATGCGGCTCTTTCAGAAAAGCGGGTACATCTCGATCGATTTCTCCGAGGGGGTTGCGGAAGTGTTCCGCCTCGTCGGCGAAGACGAGCCGGACGTGAAGGGGACGATGATGCTCGGCGAGATCGGTTCGGGGAAGCACAGGCGGAAGATCGTCTACGAACTCCCGGAAGTGAAAGAGGTGAACGCGCTG
>DASVIU010000220.1:0-12989 GCA_036386275.1 Bacteroidota bacterium
CGCATCCTCCCCGCAAACTGCGGATCGAGCGCGGCTTCATGAAGAAAGGGGGATTGTCTTCTCCCGTTTGCCGTAACCAGGAGCGAATCCTTTGCGCGCGTCAGACCGACATAGGCGACCCTCCTTTCTTCCTCTATCTCCTCCTCTCTCAGACGGTGTCTCCGGCTCAGGTCGAAGAAGACGACCCGGCTGAATTCATTTCCTTTTGCACGGTGTATCGTACTGAGGACGACTTCATCCCTGTCCGGCTCATCCGGCTTCTCCGGCGGGGATGCGGGTTGAGGTGCGGGGAGGCCCTTGCGTGACGCCTCGATATGCGCGAGGAAATCGGCCGCCGCCGGGAATGTCCGGGACACCGCATCTATCACATCCAGGTATGTCCGGTCATCCGCTTCGTCCGGGTCGGAAGAGGCGGCTCTCTTCCGGTCATATGACGTTCGCAGGTGCATCATCCTGTCGAGCTCCTCGATGAGTTCGTGGGAGGAGAGGAAGGGAGCCCGGAGGCGAAAATCCCGGACGCGAACGAAAAATCCACGCAGGACTCCTTCTTCCTCTCCGGTCAACGCACCGGTTCCGGGGAGCATCTCCAGATCGCGCCAGCACTCCAGGCGCTCTATCAGACTCCGCCGGAGCATTTTCGCCGGTCTTCTGAGAATCCTCTCCAGGTCCTCCCGCCCGGCTGAGCGGGGGAAGAGCAATACGTTCAACCAGGCGGCGACATCCCTGCCGGCGCGTGAGTCAAAGAGACGGCTCCCTTCGAGCCGGGTGTGAGGGATATTCTTCCTGTCAAGCGCCAGTGCCACGGTGAACTGGAGCGCGTTGTAACGGAAGAGCACCGCGGTATCCCGCCAGTTGGAGCCAGTGGCCTCTTTTTTCTTCTTGATCCATTCGGCCGCAGATTGCGCCTGCTCCCACAGCCCTGCATGGAGAAGGATTTCGAACTCCCCGGGGGGAGCCCCGCGGCGAGGGACCACGGATTTGGGGACGCGTTCTCTGTTCCGTTGGATGAGCCAGCCTGCATGCGTGATAATCTTCACCGACGACCGGTAGTTTGTCGACAGGACGCACTCCCGTGCGCAGGGGTGGACGCGGGGAAAGTCAATAATGCCCCGCACTGTCGCCCCCCGCCACCCGTAGATCATCTGGTCGTCGTCTCCGACGATGAAGAGGTTGTTTTCAGGGAGGGCGAGGATCTGAAGAAGCAGGATCTGAGCACGGTTCAGATCCTGAAACTCATCGACAAGTATGTACCTGAATTCCTCCTGGTACCGCCTGCGCAGGAGATCGTTGTCGAGGAGTATCTTCACCGCACAATAGATCATATCATCGTAATTCATGAACCCACGCTCTTCCTGCAGCTCCAGAAATCGCGTGAACACGGGGCTGAACGGTGCCGCTCCTCCGTTTACATTCAGAGTCATCCGGTCCGGCGGGAGAAGGTCCATCTTCGCCCTGCTGAGGAGTCCCAGAGAGCGTTCGAAAGGGTCCCCCCCTGTCAGAGGGGGGTCTAAATTGAGCGCCTGCAACGCCTCTTTCAGCAATGTGCGGGTCAGCACGGATTCGGTCCCGGCATCGAAGATGAGCCGGCTCCCGGACCTGACGATTTCATACCCGAGAGAATGAAGCGTCCTCGCCCGCACCCGGCCAAGCCGCTTCCCCTCGAGCCGGGTGTTCATCTCCGCCGCTGCTTTCCTGTTGAACGCGAGAGGGAGTATGCTTTCAGGGACAACTCCCGTGTTCACCAGATTGCACACTCTGTTGACGAGCGTTTTGGTTTTTCCGGAACCTGCCGGGGCGAGGACCCGGATCGGCCCAGTACTGTGCTCCACTGCGGCAGCCTGGGAGCGGTCTAGATCCTCATCGAGCGGGATCGCAAGCGGGGAGCCGGATCGTCCGGGATGGACCGGATCAGACCGGCACGCCGTCCGGGCATCGCACATCTCCAGTATCCTGGCGAGCTGTTCCCTGAGGAGATATGCCACGATGGCGTCAAGATCCGTGTGGAGGGAGTCGGAACCGAGGCTCTTCCCCGGATACTCTCCTCGACCGGCGCGCGAGAAGAAGCAGAGAGGGACGCCGTGAAACCAGGCGGGGAAGACAACGTGGTGTGCCAGGAGCGAGAGGCGGGGGGAATCGGCCGGGAGATCCTGGAATATCGCCACCGGGGCCCCCCCCCGACGCAGCACGGGTCTCCAAACAAGCTCCCCGGAAGCGATGACGGTCTCGCACACGAGGCCGATCCTCCTGCACGCCCGGAGGAAGGCATTGTAAGACTCGCGTGTTGCGCCGAAAGATGAAAAACCTCTGGCGAATGGAGGAAGAGGCCCCCTCTCCTCCCCTCTCCACCGCAGCCACCGGCGCATCAGTTCCCGATCGCGCGCAGGAGTTCGTTTCTCTTCAAGCTCCCGGTCGGGAAGTGCGCGATGTCGACAAGGTGGCCGTCGACTCCCAGGACGATCGCGGACGTTTTTCCGACGCCGGAGCGTTCGAAGAGGCTTTCACTATCCACGGAAACCGGAAACAGGTACCGGTTGCCGGCCGCCCATCCTTCAAGCATACGGGCCTGGGCGGGGCCGCTTCTTGCTGAATCCCGCCGTGCGAAAAGACGAACGCTGACTGTTAATCTGAACTTTGCACCGTTCAGAGAATCGCAGAAGGCGAGAAAATCGTCGAGACAGAGCTGGCACCCGAAATCATCGAAGTCGGCGAGAAGAATTACGGCCGGGCCCCCGGAAGCGTTCACGGACGCCTCGTTCAAGAAAGCCGCCGGGACCGGAGTCTCTCCCCCGGTACCTGTTTCCGGGTGCGGCCACACAATCAGGGCCGACCCCCAGAGGAGCGCCGCAAGAGCGGCTATGCCTGTTCGGAGGGAAAACTTACGCAGTGCCGATGCAGAAGCCGCCTTGATCAGAAAGAAGGCGACAACCGCGAGCAGAAGATCCAGGAGCGCCTGTTCCCTCGCCGGAAGTCTCGGGCCGAGGCTTCCGAAACAGTTGCACGGAACGTCGACACCCCGGACGATTGCGCCGGAGAGGAGTACAGTGAAAGCAACAAAAAGGAAGAGCGCGGCCGACGCGGCGATCCGGATGGACTTCCCTGACAGGAGCAGCAGACCCGTTCCACATTCCAGCGCGATCAGCCCCGCGGCTGCAGGATTCGCGAGGTACTCCGGCACATGTGCCAGGCTTGAGAGACTCATCGCAAACGGATGGAACGCGAAAATTTTCGAGACCGATGCCGCCGTCAGAACGAGACCGAGCACGAGACGGGCAACATCGGAGGGAAAAGAGGGCCTGAACATCCGTTTTCTCCCGGGGTTCTCGATTATCGAAGGATGTACTTCTCAACGCGGGTTCCCGCCTCATCAGTCGCATAGAGAGTGTTCTTTTCCCCCGCGGCGACGACGCGGCTCCTCGAGGGAAGAACGAATGTGCGAATGCAGGATCCATCCCTCTTGCAGACAAAGATGTCGCGCCCCGGGTGAGGCGCCTGGTTCCCTCCGAGAAGAAGTATGTTCCCCGCGTCATCGAGGAGCACTTTCCTGAAATACGTTTTTTCAGGGACCCCCCGATCGTCGTCGTCCTCCTCTCCGTGGACCATACCTCCGACAGAGAACCACCGCCGGAATCTCCCTTCCCGGCTGTAGAGCTCAACTCTATTCCTGAAAAGATAGGCGACCACAAGCGTGCCGTCGCGGCAGACAGCGATCCTGCTCGCCGAGTAAAGAGGATGCCCTTTCCCCGTCGGCTCCAGAAGTATACGCCGGGGGGGCCCCCCCTCAGACCCCTCGTATCTGAGGACCATCCCACGGGAGCTATCGCTGTAAAGAGCAATAGCCATCCCCCGGGGCCACCCCGGCGTGATGTCGACGGGCATCCCCCACGGTACAATAAACCCTCCCCTGTACACGAGCCCCGTATCAAACACCTGAATGCGCGGATCCTCCATCTGCAGCACGACGAGCCTCCCCCCGATCACCAGCGAGAGGGCCGGAGACCTGAATTCCCCGGGACCGGTGCCGCGACGCCCCACTTTGCCGACGCATGCACCGCTCTTGTCGAATTTCTTCACCGAGTAGTCAAGCAGATCCGTCACATAGACATTGCTCCGCCGATCAACCGAGATGCCCGAGACCGAATACAGTATGGCATCCCCGCCGGTTCCCAGCGTGCGCGTGCTGCGAAGCGGGTGCTCCCCCGCGACCCCTTTGGCCGCGGGGGAAGCAACCAGCATGACGAGCAAAACAAGGAATCTACTCACAATGTTCAGGGGTTCAGTTGGACGCGGCACACCAGAGATACCCGATCGTGCAACCCTCAACGCATCCCTGGGTCATGAACGAACCGAACCAGCTTCCACCGAACTGCTGATTGCATGCAGCGGAACAACGCGTCATTGCCTCGGCGCAGGGGCGCTGGGCTTCAGCGGCGGGCAAAGCGGCCAGCAGAAGAAGCGCGACGAGCAGAACGGAAAGAAACGCGCGTTTCAACATCATAGGAGTCACCTTTCGAACTGATGTCTGGGGTTTCGACTCCCGGGGAGTTCACTCCGCGCAACGGAGCCGTGTGAATTGCATCAATGATACACACGGGGAAAGGGGATTTACGAACAGCAAGAGGTGTGAAATGACGCGGGTTCAGGAACCGAAGTGTTCTTCGTAGTCAAGCATCGAGGCCTTCACGACATCGCGCGCGCGCAGCCGTACACCTGTTCAATCTGCACCTGCGATTCCTGACCGGGGATAAGTTTGTACGTTGCGAAGTAATGCCGGAGCCGCTCCACAAGCATGCCGGGGATCGCGCTGATGTCATCAGCATTCCCCCACACGGCATCGTTCTGGAGAACAGCGATGATCTTGTCGTCGGCCTCGCCATGGTCCACCATGAGGATCCCGCCTATCACCCGGGCGTTCAGTATAACCTCCGACCGGTTGATCGGACGCTCGCTCAGCACGCAGATATCAAGCGGGTCACCATCCCCCTTTCGGGCAGACGGCGACATCGCACCGACACGCTCCGCGCAATAGGTGCGGGGGATGAACCCGTACAGCGTAGGGGGAAGCGACGAAGTTCGCTGCGGACGGTCGACACGAAGATACCCCGTGGACTTGTCCGCCTCGTACTTGACCTGGTCGAACGGCGTTATTTCAATATATGCGTGCACGGTGCCGGGGGGTCGGGACCGACTTCCAGGCCGTGCCAGGGATGAGGGCGCCAGCGATAGAAGGGGCTCGGGAATGGATGTGCCATCAGGGTCCCGTGAGGGGGTTCTGGAAATAGGGGGCGAAGATGTAACGGATCCTCTCGAGTGACCCACCGATGACAAGCTCCGCTGTTTTCGCATATACATCAAGAACAACGATCGCGTTCACCGATGAATCTGTGGTTGTTGCTGCACGAAGGCGCTCGGCAATAGCGACATTTATTATCTGAATGTTCTCGTAGATCCGGGAAAGACCGTCCAGGCCCGGGTCCGAAGGAGCCCCTTCTTTTTTCAGAAAATACTGGGCCAGGAGGTACATCGCGGTTGCCCGGTAGACTGTCTCCTCGTTGCTCGCAAGAGGGAGGTGAAACCTTGCCATGGGGCGGAAAACTGCGGTGTGCGGGCACCCGCTCGCGGCGATGACCAGTCCCATCAGCGAACTTATCCCTCTCTGGGCCGTGGTCTTCTGCGTGATCGTCCGTTCCTCGGTGACAACTTCCATATCAACTCTCTCATGCGAGAGAAGTCCGTCAAACCTCTGCACGAGATTCACCAGCCGGAGAGCCAGCGGGCAGTCGGGATGTTCCTCTACTTTCAGGGGGCAATTCGGACATTGATGAAAATCCAGCTTCGTCCATTCGGGACTCACCGCAGGAGTGCCCCCGCGTAGTTCCAGAGTCTCCGGATCCAGGCGAAGGTGGAAGCCCTCCTCTGAACCATCCGGCAGCTTGAAACTATAGTAGACGGTAAAATCCTTCATCATATCGGGCCGGTACGATGCGTGGACACTTTAACTCATTCTTATAAGAACATACAATTCAAACGACAAACAATCAAGCGAACCTGGGCTACTCGCCGGAGGAGAAATACTGTCTAATTTTCGAGGCGGTCTTCTCTCCCACCACCTCCCCCAGCTGCTCGGTCGTCGCAAATTTCACCCCCTGGACTGACCCGAACGCTTCCAGGAGCTCCTTCGCCCTCTTTTTCCCCACCCCTTCGATCAGGTCCAGTTCCGTCTGCAGGGTCCGCTTCGCACGGAGCGTGCGGTGAAACGTGATCGCGAACCGGTGGGCCTCATCGCGCACCTGCTGGAGGAGCCGGAGCCCCGACGAGGTCTTCGGGATGAGCTCGGGCTCGCTTCGCCCGGGGAGGAACACCTCCTCAAGGCGTTTGGCAAGTCCGATCACCTGCTGGCCGCCGATCCCCAGCTTCTGCAGCACCTCCACCGCGCTCGAGAGCTGACCCTTCCCCCCGTCCACGACGATCAGATCGGGGAGCTCGCCCTGCTCTTCCAGGACGCGCGTGTAGCGCCGCTCGATGATCTCACGCATGCTGGCAAAATCATCGGGACCCGTGACGGACTGGATCTTGAACTTGCGGTATTCGCTCTTCCGCGGCTTCCCGTCGATAAACACCACCATGGAGGCGACCGGGTCGCTCCCCTGTATATTCGAGTTGTCGAAGCACTCGATCGTGCGCGGGATCCGCTCCAGCCGGAGATCCTTCTGGAGGGCCACAAGGGGATGCGGGACATAGTCCGCGCGTTTCATCTTCTGGATCTTCAATTCGTCAAGGAGGAACCGGGCGTTGCTCTTCGTCAGACGCACAAGTTTCGCTTCTTCGCCCGACTCGGGGACAACGATCGACACACTTTCCCCCCGCTTCTCCCCCAGCCAGCGCGTGATCGCTTCCGCGTCGTCCAGCGCGGTCTGTACGACAACCTCCCTTGGTATGTCGTTCGCTTCCAGATAGTACTGCTGTACCAGCGTCTCGAGGATCTCCCCTTCCGGCTTCCCTTCGACGTTCCCCAGGTAATAGTGCTGGCGCCCCACCATTTTCCCGTCGCGCAGCTTGAAAATCACGCCGCAGGCGTCGTCCCCATCGGCGGAAAACGCGATGATATCCCTGTCGGTCGCATCGAGATCGACCGCCTTCTGCTTTTCGCTGTATGCCTCGAGTCCCTTGATCCTGTCCCGGATGAGGGCCGCTTCTTCGTACCGGCGGGCGTCGGAATGCCGCTCCATGTCGGCCCGGAGCGAGCGGATGAGCGAGCCGGTCTTCCCCTTGAGGAGCGAGGCCACCTGGTCGATCATGGCGTTGTATTTCTCCTCAGGGACGAGTCCCTCGCACGGTCCCTCGCATTTCTTGATATGGTAGTCGAGGCAGACCTTGAACTTCTTCTTCCTGATCGCCTCCCCGTCAATAAGGAAGTTGCAGCTCCTTATCATGAATATGTCCCGTATCGCCTTGAGTGCGGAGCGGACGTTCTTCACGTCCGTGTAGGGACCGAAATAGCGGGAGCCGTCCCTGCGGATCTGCCGGGTGATGAAGACGCGCGGGTACGGTTCCCCGGTGATGACAATGTAGGGGTAACTCTTGTCGTCCTTGAGGCTGACGTTGTACCTGGGCCTGAACTTCTTGATCAGGTTGGCTTCCAGTATCAGCGCCTCGACCTCGGAATCGGTCACGATCACCTCGAGGTCGGTCGCCTTCAGCAGCATCTGCTCGATGCGGGGGCCGAGCGAGCGGGATTTCTGGAAGTACTGGCGGACCCGGTTCCGGAGGTTCTTCGCCTTCCCGACATAGAGGACCTTCCCCGTCCTGTCTTTGTGCTGGTAGACGCCTGGAGCTGCCGGAAGGTTTTCGAGCTTTTCAGGGAGTGCGACGTCCTCCCGTGTTATACGAATGTTCATGGAGGAGGGGGCCATGGAGATCACTTGACCAGAACCATTTTCCGTACTGCAGTTGTCGAGGCGCCGCCGGTCTGGATTTCAAGGCGATAGAAGTACACTCCCGACGCCCTGCCGGACCCGTCAAAACGCACGAAGTACTCCCCGGGGGATTGATGTCCGTCCACCAGCGCGGCCACTCTGCGGCCGAGCAGGTCATAGACCGTGAGATTCACCCCGGACAGTGCGCCAACCCCGGACACGATGCCCGGAACAATGTAGCCGATCGTCGACGAGGAGTTGAAGGGATTCGGATAATTCTGCTGGAGCGAAAACGAGAGGGGCGTGCCCGGTCCGAACGGAGGGCTGATCGGTGTTCCCGCCTGATTCAGGACCCAGCCATCCGGATCGAACACGACGCTGTCAGGCTTCGCCGGAAATGCGAAACTGAAATCCTGGATCCGGATGCTGTCTCTGACGGCCAACGTCGTGTCGCGGCTCCCCGTGTAGACACGGACCTGGAGGGGCATGGTGTACGTCGGCCAGGCGTATGTCGGGTATGCTTCATGCTGTTGCTGTGCAACCCGGAGACTGAGCGTCCCATTCCTCCAGTCGGAAGCAATCGAGTAGACCGGCCACCCGGGACCGTATATCCATTCGTTGAAGAACCAGCTCATATCCCTCCCCGTCACCGATTCAACGGCGGACTGGAAGTCGGCGGTCACCGCGCTTTTTTCGGAATAGAGCTGGCGCCACAGGCGGAGGGAATGGAAGAACGCCGAATCTCCGATCGCGCCGCGGAGTGTGTGGAGGACCCAGGCGCCTTTCGAGTAGACGAGGTCGGAAAAGAGATAGAGCCCCTGCCCTTCCGGATTGTACACCGCCCCGGTCCACGAGCCATTTCCGAAGCCCAGCATCTCTTTCATGAAGCCCCGCAGAGCGACAGGTCCGCCGAGTGTCTCTCTCCAGAGCGCCTCGCTGTAGGTGGCGAAGCTCTCGTTGAGCCATATGTCCGGCCAGGAGCCGCACGTGACGAGGTCTCCCCACCACTGATGGGCGAGCTCATGCACGACAACATCCTGATTTGTCTGGAGGAACTCGTGAAGCGTCGTGATCGTCTGATGCTCCATCCCGCCGTAGTTGAACGGCGTCACAGCCGACATGCCATACTTGTCCCAGGGGTAAGGCCCGTAGAGATACCCCAGGTTTGTGATCATCTGTTTGACTGTGGGGATGTACGCCGCTGTCACAGCGGAGTCCCGGGGCCAGACGAAGTATTCGACAGGAATCAAGTCACCCGGCGCGCGGGCGAGAGTGGACGCCGGAATGGTGAATTTCGAGACAGTCGCGCACATCAGATACGTCGCGAGCTTATGATCTTCCTTCCAGTGCCAGGTGACGGTCCCGTCACCGTTGATGACGGTTCCGAGGAGCCTCCCGTTGGAAGCGGCGACGTACCCCTGAGGCACCGTCACGGTGATTTCGGCGGTGGATTTCTCCCATGGCTCGTCGTAGCAGGGCATCCAGCAGCGTGCGTCGCCCGGTTCGGACATCGTGTATCCAAGGTTTGCAGGGAGCCCGGGGATCGTGTCGTGGAAGTAGTAGTACCCGAGCCTGTCCGTCGGGCGGGGGATTTCGGGGAGCCTGCGGTACGCCACGATCAGCCGGAGCGTGTCCCCCGCCTGGCGGAGGGTGCCCAGATGGACGGTGAGCCGCTCAGTCGCGTCGTTCGCGGCGTACGTCCGCTGTACGCCGTTGACGCTGATCGAATCGATCTTGAGCTTGAGCTGATACAGCACCAGCGAGTCGGCAGGCAACTTCATCACGAGCGTGATCTGGTTCCGGCCTGCGAAGCTCTCGTTCACCATCGCTAGTGACAGGTCGAGCCTGTAGCTGAGGACGTGGAAGGCGGGGTTGGAAGGGGCGGCGTGTATGTCCTGATGGCGTCGTGCGAACGAGAGCCCGGCGTCCGGCGCGATGAATCCCCCCTGCTTCTCGAAGGCCTGCCAGTGAGTCTGTCCGGGCCCCGCATTCACACCGAGGATGCCTGCCAGTGCCACGCACGCCAGGCGACGTCCCATTCTCATTAATCGTCCCCTCCCCCTGTCATCACCTGTACCCGAGTCGCTGGATCCATTCCTTGTCTCCGCGCCATCCCGCACGGACCCTGACGTGCAGATCCAGGAACACCTGGTGACCGAGGAACCGCTCAATATCCCGCCGGGCATTTTCCCCGATCTCCTTCAGCATCCCCCCTTTTTTCCCGATCAATATTCCTTTCTGGGAGTCCCGCTCGACATAGATATCCGCGCTGATGAACCATTTCACCGGTTTCCTGGTTTTCGGGGGTTCCGGTTCCCCGGCCGCGGCCGCGCCACGTTCGATGAACTCGGTGATCTCGACCGTCGTCGAGTACGGAACCTCTTCCTGGCACCTGATGAATATCTTCTCCCGTATGATCTCGGCGACAAAAAAACGTTCGTTACTCTCGCTGACAATGTCCGCGGGATACAGAGGCGGGTGGACCGGGAGCTCGGATGAGACGCTCGCCATCAGCCCGGATGTCCCCTCGAGGGTGAGCGCGGAAACGGGGAATATCTCCCTGAAAGGATGCCGCCTGGAGTACCGGTCGATGAGGGGAAGGAGGAGGCCTTTGTCGACAAGGTCGACCTTGTTCAGGACAAGATACACGGGCCTGGCCGACGCCGCGAGCTGGGCCAGTATCGCATCCTCGGGAGAATCCCCCCCGGCGGGCGGCCTCGCAGCATCAACCATAAAAAGTATCAGATCGGCGTCGCTGACAGCCGATGCCGCGGATTCCATCATCGCTTCATGGAGGGCATAGCGGGGTTGTATGATCCCCGGTGTATCGAGGAACACCGCCTGGTACGCGGGGGTTGTCAGTATGCCGAGGATTTTGTGACGGGTCGTCTGCGGCTTCTTCGTAACGATCGAAATCTTCTGTTGCAGGAGCCCGTTCATCAGCGTGGATTTGCCGACGTTCGGCTCTCCGATAATGGCAACATACCCGCACCGGAAAGGGGGCGGTATGGGAGGGCCCGAGCCCTCGTCCGGCGTCATGAGGTCACGCGCCCCTCTTACAGTGCCTCCTCTCCGCTTTCGCCTGTGCGAACGCGGATGACATCCTCTACGGGATAGACGAATATCTTCCCATCGCCCACCTGGCCGGTCTTCGCGGCTTTGATGATCGTCTCAACAACCCTGTCGAGAGTTTTGTCGGAGACAATGACTTCCAGCTTGATCTTCGGGAGAAAATCAATCTGGTATTCCGACCCCCGGTACAGCTCGGTATGCCCCTTCTGGCGGCCGTAGCCCTTGACTTCGGTGAGGGTCATCCCTTTGACGCCTATCTCCGCGAGTGCTTCGCGCACATCGTCGATCCTGAACGGGCGGATGATGGCTTCGATTTTTTTCATGGCAGCCCTCTCTACCTCCCGTGGCACTGTTTGTATTTTTTTCCGCTCCCGCAGGGGCACGGATCGTTGCGTCCGACTTTCTCTGCGACACGCACCGGCTGAGGCTTCTCCCCCCGTGCGGGATCCTGTCCCGCCGACCCCGGCACAGGTTCGCGATTCGCCTGAAAGCCCATCCCGGTAGCCGAATCATGCGTCGTCCTTACCGCCTGCGGCGGGCGCTGCGGCCCGCGGATGGGGAGTTCCTGCGCCTGGGCGGGGAACAGCCTGAACACCGTGGTCACGATCTCGGTGTCGATCAGGTCGATAAGCTCCATGAACATCCGAAACCCTTCGGTCTTGTACTCCACGAGCGGGTCCTTCTGGCCGTAAGCCCGCAGGTGAATCCCCTCTTTCAGGTCGTCCATCTCACGGAGATGATCCTTCCACTTCTCGTCGATCACCTGGAGCACCACCATCTTCTCTATCCGCCCCATGATCTCCGCACCGAGACGCTCCTCTTTCCTCCTGTAGAACTCCGCCGCAGCGGCATTGATTGCGGCCTTCAGCCCCTCCGGCCCCTTTGCCTGGAACTCCTCGGGGGTGAATTTCATGTCGAGGAGCAGCTGGGTCCTGAGCTCCTCCTGGAGTCCCGCGATGTCCCCTTCGTCGTAATGCCTCTCCACCGCCTTCGCCGCGAACGTATCGACGAGATCCAGGTCCTCGTCTTTCAAGCGTTCGCCAAGCAGCTCATTCCGCCGACGCACATAGATCACTTCGCGCTGCTGGTTCATAACGTTGTCGTACTCCAGCAGGCGTTTCCTGATCCCGTAATTGTTTTCCTCGACCTTCCGCTGCGCGCGCTCGACGGAGCGGGTGATCATCGAGTGCTGGATGACCTCCCCTTCCTTCAGGCCCATTCGTTCCATTATCGACGCGATGCGATCGCTGCCAAAAAGCCGCATCAGGTCATCCTCCAGCGACAGGAAGAAAAGGGACGATCCGGGGTCCCCCTGCCTCCCCGCACGGCCGCGAAGCTGCCGGTCGATGCGCCGTGCTTCGTGGCGCTCCGTCCCGACGATGTGCAGTCCCCCCGCATCCCGTACGCCGGGTCCGAGCTTGATGTCCGTTCCCCGCCCCGCCATGTTCGTTGCGATCGTGATCACGCCTGGGAGCCCGGCATGGGAGACGATCTCCGCCTCCCGCTGATGCTGTTTGGCGTTGAGGACGTTGTGGGGAACGTTCTTCCGCTTCAGCATCCGGCTTATCGTTTCGGAGACGTCAACGCTCGTCGTGCCGACGAGAACCGGACGGTTCTCGGAGCGCATCTTTTCGATCTCTTCGATGACCGCGTTGTATTTTTCCCGCTTGGTCTTATAGATGACGTCGTTGATGTCGTCGCGGATCATGTCTTTGTTTGTCGGCACCACAACCACGTCGAGCTTGTAGATGTCGAAGAATTCCCCGGCCTCGGTCTCCGCCGTGCCGGTCATCCCCGCCAGCTTCTTGTACAGACGGAAGTAGTTCTGCAGCGTGATCGTGGCAAGCGTCTGCATGTCGCGCTCGACCTTCACGCCTTCCTTCGCCTCGATCGCCTGATGCAGGCCCTCGGAATACCGCCTGCCGGGGAGGAGCCTCCCGGTGAACTCGTCCACAATCTGCACCTTCCCGTCATCGGTCACGACGTATTCGTCGTCCTTGGAAT
>DASVIU010000221.1:0-2368 GCA_036386275.1 Bacteroidota bacterium
ATGGGACCCAAGGGGCGCACTGCGAGCGTCAAATCCTCCTTTATCGCAAACAATTCGATCAAAGTCCAGGTCTATTTCATCGACAACCCCCATCTCTTCGGACGCTCGGGTCTCTATGTGCATCCCGACACGAAGAAGGACTACCCGGACAATGACGAACGGTTCATTTTCTTCTGCCGCGGGGTGCTCGAGGTCCTGAAGAAACTGGGCTGGCAACCGGACATCATCCATTGCAACGACTGGCCCACGGGTCTTATCCCGGCATACCTCAAGACGGTGTACAGGGACGACCCCTTCTACAAAGACACGCGGTCGGTATTCACGATCCACAACATGGAATACCAGGGAATATTCCCGAAGTCCACATTCCCCAAGACGCAGCTCCCTCCGGAGCTCATGGGCGAGGACGGGGTGGAAGCGTACGGCCATGTCAACTTCCTGAAGGCCGGGCTGGTCTTCGCCGACGCGATCACGACGGTCAGCGAGCGATACGCACAGGAGATCCGCACTCTGGAGGAGTTCGGCGCGGGACTCCAGGGAGTTGTGAACAAGCGGAAGAACGACCTGACGGGCATACTGAACGGCGTTGACTACAGCGTGTGGGACCCCTCCGTCGATTCACTGATCCCGCTGAAATACGAAGCCAAATCCTTCGACCTGAAGGTCGAGAACAAGAAAGCGCTCCTCTCAAAGATGGGACTCCCGTTCAACGAACGGATCCCGGTCATCGGGATTATCTCCCGGCTCGCGGACCAGAAGGGGTTCGATCTGATCGGCGAAGAGCTCGATGCGCTGATGAGGATGGACCTCCAGATCGTCGTGCTCGGCACCGGAGAAAAGAAATACCACGACCTGTTCGAGAAGGCCCAGAAGAAATTCCCCGAGAGAGTCGCCTCGGCGCTGACGTTCAGCAACGAGCTGGCACATCTCATCGAAGCGGGGAGCGACATGTTCCTTATGCCCTCCCGCTACGAGCCGTGCGGCCTGAACCAGATCTACAGTCTCCGTTACGGAACGATCCCGATCGTGCGCGCGACGGGAGGCCTCGACGACACCATCGATGACGCCGGCACCCCGGGAGGGACCGGGTTCAAATTCAAGAATTATGCCGCCGCCGACATGCTCAAGGCGATCCAGCGGGCGATTGCCGCCTACGGCGACCAGCCCGGCTGGCGGAAGCTCGTGAAGAACGGGATGGCGAAGGACTTTTCGTGGGAGGCTTCAGCGAAGAAGTACATCCAGCTCTACAGGACGCTCAGCCGCAAATGATCACCCGGCGACCCGCTGTCTTTTTCGACCGGGACGGGACGCTGAACGAGGAGGTTGAATTCCTCAGCGCGCCGGAGCAGGTGCGGCTGATCCCCGGCGCCGGGCACGCGGTGCGTGCGGTAAACGAGAACGGATTCCTCGCCATTGTCATTTCCAATCAATCGGGGATCGCCCGCGGGTTGTTCACCGAGGCGGACCTGATCCCGATCCATGCAAAATTCCAGCAGGAACTCGGCGCAAGCGGGGCCCGGATCGACAGGATCTACTACTGCCCCCATCATCCCACCGCCGGCATCCCCCCCTACCGGGTGGACTGCGACTGCCGGAAGCCACGCCCCGGCATGCTGCACCGCGCGGAGAAGGAAATGGGTGTTGACCTGAGCAGGTCGTATGTCATCGGCGACAGGATCGTCGATGTGCTCGCGGGCAGGAACGCCGGCGCAAAGGGAATACTCGTTCTCACGGGGTACGGTACGAACTCCGTCGGGGAATGCAGGGAGCAGGGCGTCGTGCCCGATTACATCGCCCCCTCGGTGGGAGAGGCGGTGAATTTCATTTTGAACGAACGCAAAGGAGTACCGACCGAGAATGCCTGAATTGAAAATCCGGGGACGCGCACTGACACTCGCCGCCGTGACGGCAGGCACTCTGCTCGCCTTCACGCTCAACGGGTGCAGCGACGAACCGACGGCGGCCAACGCTCCCGTCGCCGCCCTTCCGCTGACCAACCTCTCGGTGCGCGACACGACGATCGTCGCAACGGGAAGCTCGACGTACAGGCAATTCATCCCGACAAACGGAGCCGTCAATCTCATCGGCCGTTCAGGCAACTACACTGCGATGGCGCTGATTCAGTTTTCGAGCGCGTCCTTCCCCGCACGGGACACTGCGCTCGTGTTCGGGGCGACCCTCACCCTCCGGTTCGAGACATGGTTCGGCGATTCCACGGGGCAGTTTTCTTTCAACATCTACAGGGTGTCCGTCCCGTGGGGCGAAACAACCGTCACGTGGGACACGGTCCAGGCCCCGGGGTTCTACGAGCAATACACCGTACGGGGAAGCTACTCAGCGGGAGCCGGCAAGGACACCCAGTCCGTCA
>DASVIU010000222.1:0-2706 GCA_036386275.1 Bacteroidota bacterium
ACCACGTCGTTCTTCGCGATGTCGTCGCCGATCTTGCAGACGCTGTCCTGCCTTGCAAGGACGACGGATGTGTCGCCAAACCGGAGCGTGACCCCGGCGATCGCGTCCTGGTCGGTCCTGAATACCGTCTTGTCCCGCCAATCGCTCGTGCGGCGGGAGAAATTCGACGAGAACAGCCCGGATGCGAGGTAGACATCGTTGGACCCTTCGCGGCGGACATACGTCTCCGTATACGAAGGACTGGGCTTCCCGATCCAGAACACTGTTTTCTCCGCCCCATGTTCGAACACGCGGACCATCGTGCCGGTGGAATCCACCTGAAAAACGCTTCTCTTCAGGGGGTTTGACGAGACAAGCCCTTTCAGCGCCATCCGCTTGCCGCTCGAGAGGGTGGACGCGACTGTCCCGTCATCCGCTCGGTAGCGGACCGGCGTCGTCACCATCCAGACTCCCCCTTGCCGTTCGATGACCGCCGGACCGTTCGGCGACCTGATCTCGATCCTGTCGACTGCCGCGGAATCATAGTCCACGAGCATTGCGCCTGACGACTCCGGCGCACTTGACTCTCCCGGGCGTTGCAGGACGAAATATGCGGCCGCGACGAGCGCCGCCAGCACTCCGATGAGTATCCAGGTATTCTTGGTCATGATGCTCTACGCTCCCTCTTATGCTCCTTCCATTGCTTTCTTCCGTGCCTTTCTCATCCTCCAGCGGAAGATTCCGTAGCCTACCACAAGGAGAGGGGGGAGGCCCATGTCGGCGTACTTCACGATCTTCTTCGTCGCATCCGCCACCGGATCGAGGGGCGGATTGACCGCTTCTTTCGTCCGGATCGTGATCAGGCCCGCGTCGTCCACAAGGTAGTCGATCATGTTCGCGAAGAATGTCACGTTGTCCCTGTTCCCGCCAATATACTCGTCACGTGCAAAATCTCCGTCCCCCACGAGAACGATCCTTGTCTCGGGACTCATCGCAAGCGGTGATGCCGTCTGGGGGAGCGACCCGGCGGAAGTGTCTGCCGGCGCGGGCTTCCCCTGGTAGAGGCTCGTAAAGCGCCCCTGCACGATCGCCGCCAACGGGATCCCCTCCTCGGTGAAATCCGAGCGGAGGTAGTGCTGGAGCGGATCGTACATGAACATGCCCGTCAGCCGCCCGCTCTGTTTGGAGGACCGCATCAGCACCTCTGCCGTCAGCCCGAGCGCTCCGACCCTGTCGGTGTCCACGGAGCTTGCGAAGAAGAGTATCAGTCCCTGGAGGTCCTTCACCATCGCGTTCCCCTTTGAGAAATTGCTCACGAGCGGGAGGTAGGGGAATGGAACCTGCGACTGGATCGAGAACCCCGACTGCTGCTGGACGAGGCTGATGCTCGCGCACTGCGCGTCACGCACCAGGTCGGTGTTGAGCCGGAGACCGTACGCGGCCAGCATGTCGTCCATGTTCAGGTCGATCTGCCGTCCGTACTGCTTCTGGAGCGTGGCATCGACCTTGTTCAGCAGGAAGGCGATGCGGCCGCCGCGCATGACGTACTGGTCGATCTGGAACTTCTGCGGTTCGGTCAGCGGCGTCGCGGGGGCCATGACGACGAGCGCTGTCACATCCTGCGGAACAGGCGCCGACTTGCTGACATCCACGGTCGTGAACTCGTACTGTTTCCGCATCGGTTCCTGCGCGGCCCTCAGGGTGTTCGCCCCCGGCTCCCCCTGCCCCGTGAGAAATCCGATCTTCTTCTGCGACTTCGACGTCAGCCGCTTGATCGTGCTGCTGATCTCGTATTCCAGAGTCGAGAGGTTCTGGACGACCGGGATGACTTCTTTCTTGTCCTCATACAGAAGGACCATCCCCATGTAGGCGCGCTGGACCTGTGCCTTGTCTTCCTTGATCACCTGGATCTGCAGCGGGGCGATACCCTGCTGCTGTGCGTCCATCTCCCCTTTCTCGCCTCCCGGGTCTATGAATTCGAACTGGAAGTTTCCCCGTGCATAGGCTTTGTAGTCGTTCAGCTCGTCGAGAAGCGCGCGGCGGTTGTTGTTGTACGGCGCGGGGAGGTCCTCGGTGAAATATGCCCTGACGGTCACCCTGTCGTCCAGGTTTCTCACCATGGACTTGCTGGCCTCCGACAACGTGAACTGGCTGTTGCGTGTCATGTCGAACCGCCCGAAAATGCGGATCGATATGATATTGAGCGCGATGAGGATCGCGAGAACGATTCCTGTCCTGATGAGCGTCTGCGATTTGAGCGATTTCTGTGTCATGGCATCCTCACCATTTGCGCCGTTCGAGCGAGGCCGTCGCCGTCATCAGGGCGAAACCGAGGACGCCGCCGAAATAGACGATGTCTCGCGAGTCGATCACCCCCCGCGCGATATTGGAGAAGTGGTAGTCGATACCCAGGTACTCCACCGTCGGCGCGATCGCCGCGGGCATGTACAGGAGGACTTTGTCCGCCAGGAAGAACGCCAGAATGATCACCATACCGATGAGGAACGCGACGATCTGGTTTTCCGTCAGGCTCGATGCGAATATGCCGATCGCGATGTAGACCCCCCCGGTCAGCATGAGCCCGAGATATCCTGTGACCACCGGTCCGAGGTCGGGGGTGCCGAGGAACATCAGGGTTGCCAGGTAGACCAGCGTCGGCGCAAGCGTTGCGGCCAGCAGCGTCCAGGCGGCGAGGAACTTCCCCAGGACTATTTCAACATCCCGGAC
>DASVIU010000223.1:0-2654 GCA_036386275.1 Bacteroidota bacterium
TGTACGCGTTTTCGCGATATCAATCAACCCGCGGGACGTCCTTCCGGTGCCGGCACGTCCCAGCGTCACATGGGGATGAAACGGCCTTTCCTCCGGAAGAAATCCGAGGCTCAGGAGGCCTCCGGAGACGCGCTCCTGAAGTCGGGCGAGGTCACCTCCGCTCTCCCTGATGCCGATCCAGATAATGCGCGGACGCATGCTGTCGGGGAAAAAGCCGATCCCCGAATAGTTGAGTGAGAGGGGAGGGATCCCGGAGGCCGCCGATTCGACCTGCTGTTCGATGGAAGGGAGTCTGGAGCGCTCAACGTTCCCGAGGAACCGGAGCGTGCAGTGGAGTTTTTCGGTGGCCTCCCACCGGACATCCCGTGCCCGGCGTGCAAGGTCGTCCCTGAGGAGCGCCATCTCCCGTTTCACCGCCGCGGGCGTGTCGACGGCGATGAAGAGCCTGAGCATGTCCATCCCCTACTCCAGTTTCAACAGCCGCCTGCGTACAAGTTCCAGCGCCGCCTGCGACGCGCGTTCCTTGACGCGCGCGCGTCCCTCGCCGAAAGTAAATTTCACTGCAAGCGTCCCTGCAGGGTCGGCGATGCCGATCCACACCGTGCCGACCGGTTTGGAGGGAGTTCCCCCCGTCGGTCCGGCGATCCCCGTTGTCGACAGTCCGATGTCCGTGCGGGCCGCACCGCGTATTCCCGATGCCATCGATTCCGCCGTTTCCCTGCTCACCGCGCCGTGTGCGCCTAAAGTGTCGGCGGGGACTCCGAGGAGTTCTGTTTTTGAGGCGTCGCTGTATGTGACAACACCCCGTTCGAAGTATGCCGAGCTTCCGCTGACGTTCGTCAACCTGTGCGCGATGAGCCCCCCCGTGCACGATTCGGCGACTGCGATTGTGAGATTTCTCTCCGCGAGCATGCGGCCGAGGACAGTCTCGAGATCTTCTTCGTCTGTGCCATAGATATAGCGCGATACTTTTGAACGTATCCGTCCCTCGACGTCGCGGACCGTCCCCTCCGCTTCGGCGGAGGTCCGGCCGTGCACCGTGATTCTCAGGCGGACGCCTGCGGGGGAGGGGAGGAAGGCCAGCGATGTCCCTCCGAGGAGCTGATCCAGGTCGCCGAGCTGCGCGGCCAGGAAACTCTCGGGTATCCCGGTTGTCAGGAGCGTGCGGTGGCGTATGACCTGCTCTCCGGCAAGGGGGGCGAGGAACGGGATGACCGATCCGTCGATCATCTCCTTCATCTCGTAGGGGACGCCGGGAAGCACGAACATGGTCTTCCCCTTCCCGCTGAACCGGAGGCCGGGGGCCGTGCCGAGAGGGTTAGGAACCACTCCGGCGCTGCGGGGAACAAGAGATTGGTCTTCCGCGTCGGCGGTCCAGGGGAGGTTTCTTCTCTTCATCAGCTCGCCGATGTGGCGCCTGACGTCCTCATTCGGGACAAGATCTGTGCCGAAGAACGCACAGACCGCATTCCTTGTGATGTCGTCGTGCGTCGGCCCGAGTCCCCCTGTCACGACCGTCACGGCCGCCGATTCCCATGCCGTGCGGAGTGCGCCGAGCACGGCCTCCATCGTGTCGCCGACTGTCGCCATGAATGCGACGTCCACGCCGATCGAGTTGAGGCGTTCGGCGATGAACGCCTGGTTCGTGTTGATAACCTGCCCGATCAGAAGCTCGTCCCCTATCGTCAGTATGTGCGCGTTCAACGCATCCCCCCTCCGTTCACGAACAGCGCCCAGAGAAACAAAACGGCCCGCGTCCCGGCATTTGCGTATACCCCGGCCACGACGTCGTCAAGCATGATCCCCCACCCCCGGGGAAGGCGTTCGAGCGACCTGGCGGGTTCCGGCTTGAGCACGTCGAAGAGACGGAACAGTATGAATGCGGTGATGAACGGGGCCGGTCCCGCTCCGATGCCGGCGAGTGAAATCCACATCCCGACAATCTCGTCGATGACAACGATGGAAGGGTCGCTCTGCGCGTGACCGGCCGGCTGGAACATCGCTTTGGCTAATGCGGCGCTCCTGCTCAGCCTGTTCCCCTCCGCCTCCGCCACGCGTCCCGCGGTGTACACGCCGACCCCGAACCCGAGAGCCAGGAGTACGGGGAGCATGGCGCCGGTGGTGACGCCTGTGGCGCCGCAGGCGCCCGGTATGAGGAACAGGAGAAGGCCCGCAAAGGATCCGAATGTCCCTGATGCCCACGGGATGTAGCCGGTGTAGAATCCGGTGGCGATGAGCCGGACGGCAAAGGGGACACGGCTCCCGTCCGGGGCCTCAGGGTGCGGGACGGTTCCGTTCATAAAGTTCGCGAAGAACCTTCCTGTTGTCGAAGAGATAGGCGATGCCTGTGCCCACCGTGGAGAGCGTCACAAGGAGCATCATGCCGAAAAGCACCTTGGGATGCATGAGCGTGTCGATCGTCGGGCCGAACTCCTCGTAGACGGGAGGGATGCTTCTTCCGACGTAGAGGATCAGGATATAATAGATGACGACGAACTGGCCCAGAGTCTTCGCCTGGGCTCCCCGCGTCGTGACAATCGGCTTGTCCAGGTACTCGGCGTAGCTCCGGAGTCCCGTGATGAGGAAATCACGCACGATGACGATCCAGACCATCCACGCGTCGACAAGGTTTAGTCCCACGAATGTAAGGAGAG
>DASVIU010000224.1:0-3467 GCA_036386275.1 Bacteroidota bacterium
TTTCAAATAAGATAACTTGAAGAAGCCGACCTTCGGGGTGGACACAGTGATCACGAAAAAGGCCGGAAAGAAAAAAAGCCCGCCGCTGGTCTACATCGTCTCCGGCGGTTCGGGGGCAAGCGGGCAGCAGATCGTAGAAACAGCGTTGGCGCAGTTCCCGACGCTCCAGGTACCTGTCATCATCAGGAACCACGTCCGGAGTCTCAAGCAGGTGGAGATCACGGTGAAGGAGGCCGAGGCCGACGGCGGCACCGTGGTGCACACGCTCGTGGACGGCAGCCTGAGGGAAGCGCTCGCCCGCCTCGGCAGGAAGCACGGAGTCGTGACGATCGATCTACTGGGGCCCCTACTCGAACAGGTGGCGGGTCAGACCGGGGCGAAGCCCCTCGAGCAGCCAGGCCTGTACCGGAAGCTCCGCAAGGATTACTTCGACCGGGTCGAGGCCATCGATTTCGCCGTGTCCCACGACGACGGGACCAGGCCCGAGGAAATTCCCTCCGCCGACGTCGTCATTATCGGCGTCTCGCGGTGCGGGAAGACCCCCTTAAGCATGTACCTGGCGGTACACGGGTGGAAAGTGGCAAACATCCCGATCATCAAGGACATCCCGCTGCCAAGCGAGCTCTTCCGGATAGACCGGCGCAGGGTGATCGGCCTGAGCATCGCGTACAATCGCCTCCTGGAGCACAGAATGAAGCGGGAGGAGCTCATGGGCAAGGTCGACACTACAGCCTACTCCAGCCCCTCCGCGGTCTTCGAGGAGCTCGAGGTCGCAAGAAGGATCTATCGGGAAGGCCGGTTTTCCGTGGTCGATGTCACGGACAAGCCGATCGAGAACATCGCCAACGAGATCATCAAGTTCATCGTCCGGAACTCGAACCAAGCGCAACGCCAGCCCGTGCCGTATTAACTCCTGCGAACATGTTTCCCCCGGATCTCGCAACGGCGGCCGAAATCCCGGAACTTCTGGCTGCCGTAGCGGATCACCGGGCCTTCCCGATCTCCTTCTCCATCTCAAGGACCCAAGGAGTGAGGCGTACTCGTTCGTTTTGAAGTCGGAGAGGCGGACCACCACGGGGCGGGGATAGAAGGCCGCTGCGATCGTCCCGATCCCTTCGGTCGGTTCAAGCGGAAAACGAGCGGCCTGTCGATCACGCCTTGTTGAGCACTTCCCGAACCTTCTTCGCCAATGCCGAAGGGGAGTACGGCTTGCCGATAAAAGACACGCCCTCGTCCAGTATTCCTTGGTGCACGATCGCATTATCCGTGTATCCCGAGATGAAGAGCACCCTTGTCTCCGGATGGATGCGCGTCAACCGGTTCGCCAGCTCGCTCCCGCCCATCCCCGGCATCACAACGTCCGTCAACAGCAGGTCGATCCGCTCCCCGTATCCCATTGCCATGGCGATCGCCTCGTCGCCGTTTCCGGCCTGCATCACCCTGTACCCTGAATGCTCCAGGATCTGGACGCCCAGGTTCCGCACCATCACCTCGTCCTCCACGAGAAGGACCGTCCCGGAACCCGCAGGCAGCTCCATCGTCAGGTCGAACTCCCGCGGTTTCGCGGCCTCACCCTCAACCCTCGGAAGGTAGATCTTGAAGCTCGTCCCCTTCCCGACCTCCGAATACACCTCGATGGATCCACCCGCCTGCTTCACCACGCCATAGGTCGTGGCAAGACCCAGTCCCGTTCCTTTTCCCATCTCCTTCGTGGTGAAGAACGGCTCGAAGATATGCACCTTGACCTCTTCGCTCATCCCTTTCCCCGTGTCGCTGACCGACAACATCACAAACCGTCCCGGTTTGACGTAAGGGTGGATGGCACAGTACCCTTCGTCCAAGTCCACGTTCGCGGTCTCGATCACGATCTTCCCGCCGTCCGGCATCGCATCCCGGGCGTTCACCACCAGGTTCATCAGGATCTGCTGGAACTGCCCCGGGTCGACCTTCACCGATCCCAGGGATTTGCCGGTGGTGGCCTGCAACGCGATGTCCTCACCGATCAGGCGGGTCAGCATCTTGTGCATCTCCGCCACCAGGCTGTCCAGGTGAAGAACCTTCGGCTCGATGATCTGCTTCCGGGAGAATGCCAGCAGCTGTTGCGTCAGCGAGGCCGCCCGATCCCCCGCCTTCTTGATCTCCTCCACTTCCCCGTGCATCGGGGATTCCTTCCCGATCTTCTGCAGCAGGAGTTCGCTGTACCCTGTGATCACCGTCAGAAGGTTGTTGAAGTCGTGCGCCACGCCCCCCGCCAGGCGGCCCACCGCCTCCATCTTCATCGCCTGCTGGAGCTGTGCCTGCAGCTTTTCCTTCTCGGTTTCGGCACGCTTGCGGTCGGTGATGTCGCGCCATATGCAGTGGTGTACGGATTTCCCTCCGATAGAAATGTCTTGAGCCTTCACATGCATATTTCGCTGTTCCCCGTGCTTGGTGCGATGAAGTGTTTCGAACTCATCGTATCCGGTGTTGATTACCTTCTGTATGTGAGCCTTGACTTCTTCAGTGCCCTCAAGGAGATCGATATCGGAGATCTTCAGGCAGCCGAATTCCTCACGTGTATACCCAAGCTGCGTGCATGCCTGTTGGTTGAAATCGATCAGGGTTGCAGCCTCCGGGTCGATAATCACTATCCCGTCCGTTCCGTAATTGAAGATGGAACGATAGCGGGTTTCGCTCTCCCGCAACGCTTCCTCCGCCCGTTTCCGTTCGGTGATGTCCTGGATGTGCGTAATGAAGAAAAGCGGGGCGCCGTCCTCGCTGCGCAACAGGAACGACCCGACGATCCCCCACAGGACATGACCGGATTTCAGGAGGTACCTCTTCTCCAGGGTCTTTGGCACCTCTTCGCCCGCCAGGATCTTCCCGACCCATTCCCGGCTGGCCGATCGATCCTCCGGGTGCGTCACGTCCAAGAAGGACAAAGCGAGCAGCTCGCTCTCCGGGCGCTCGAGCATGCGGCAGAAGGCGTTGTTGACCCTGAGAAAACGGCCCTCCGGGCTCACGAGGCACATCCCGCCGGGCGCTTCCTCGAAGGCGGACCGGAACAATTCATTCGTCCGCCGCGAATCCTCTTCCGTCCGCTTGCGCTCGGTGATGTCGCGTGCGATACCCTGTACTCCGACAGGCTTGCCACCTCTGTAGATGATCTGGGTGCTGACCTCAATCAGAACCCGGCGGCCATCCTTGCTCACGATCTCCAGCTCGTATTGGGTTTGACTGCCCTCTGCACCCTTACGAGACATCATCTGGCGGACAACATCTACATGCTCAGGTGCCAAAACAGAAAGGATGTTGCGCTTCAACGCCTCATCGAGTGTGTAGCCGATAGCTTTCTCTGCCCCCTTGTTGATTGACGTGATATTTCCTGCAAGGTCGTGCGTATAGATTATGTCGTTGGCGTTCTCGAACAATTCACGGTAGCGCTCCTCGCTCTCCCGGAGCGATTGCGTCGCTCGCCGGACGCTGCG
>DASVIU010000225.1:0-2929 GCA_036386275.1 Bacteroidota bacterium
GGAAGAATGAGGCAAAAAGTCACCCACATCACCAGGAGGATTTGAAGTGCCAGGCAGATTCTATGCCCGCGGGCAGCGGCGGGACAAAGGAATGCCAGGGTGTAATATGCCATTGGGGTCTTATTCGAATGGGGAGAAGAACAAGGTTGGATCCGCGACAATATACGAATTGGATCACCGAAATCCCTATGCCAACGGCTGGATCACAGCCCCTGACCTGCGATTGCTGAAGGCGTACCTGAGACATCGCGGCGGGAACCCTTGTGCCGCTCGCGGCGTTGCGTTCTGAAATGAACCGGAGGGACAACTATGCCTATATCAATAGGATTCAGGGCGCGCGCATTTGCGGCACGGAGAGCTCGAATACAAATCCTTCTGTGGATGACGTGCCTATTAAATGCCGGCACACTGTCATCCCAGACTCTTCACGGGTTTGTACTCACCGGCAACCCTACGTCGGCAAGCGGGGCGACATGGACCTACCGCGACACCGTCAACGGCGTCATTTATGATCTCGCCGGCATTCTGCTCAAACCGGCCGGTACCTCGAAACTCCCCGCGGTTGTCATAAGTCACGGGCACGACGGCAATGTGAATATCTACAGCATTAATATTGCGAAGACCATGCGCTCCTGGGGACTCGTGTGCATCGCTACCAACTACACACACTCGGCAGGGGTTCCGATCGGTTCCCCCGGAGATTCAACAGAGCCGGGCGCGAGCATGGCGAACGTTCAACGTGCCCACAAGTGCGTACAGATCCTCGCTTCGCTCGGTTATGTGGATACAACACACATAGCGGCACATGGGAACAGTATGGGGGCATTCGTGAACGCCGCGGTCGTAGGGATATTCCCCGCACTCTTCCGCGTGGCTTCGCACTCCGCAGGAGGATTGAACGATCAGTGGATTTCAGCGACAAAGACTCTTCAGGCCGACGGCATCACTGTGCCCTACCAGATTCACCACGGAGACGCCGACACGACGGTTCCCCTGGTAAACGACCAGCGCCTGGATTCGCTCCTGCTGGCGCGGGGCGTTGAACAGCAGATGTACGTCTATCCCGGATACAGTCACACAGACATCACGTTTGACACGACGATGCTCCGGCGTGTGCGCACGTGGTACACAGCGCACGGACTCATTCCGGCGTCCGGAGTGTCTGAAGGCGAACCTGTGCTGCCCCGATCCTTCTCGCTGGCGCAGAACTACCCGAATCCGTTCAACCCGGCCACAACCATTGCTTTCAGCCTCCCCACGGCGGCCCACGTAACTTTGACGGTGTTTGACCCTCTCGGGCGCGAGGTCGCGAGGCTCGTGGATAAGGCCGAGCCCCCCGGGGTGAATTCGGTAAGGTTTGACGCTTTGCGTCTTTCGAGTGGAGTGTACTACTACCGGATCGTGGCAGGAACGTTCGTCGAATCGAAGCAGATGATGGTCCTGCGATAGGGGGTCAGACAGTTTCCCGAAAGGTCGGGCTTCCCATCCTCGTCGGGAGCACGGAGATGACTGCAGGAGCGAGGGGTCTTTTCTTCCAGATCTGCAAGAAAAAGGTAAGGGATTCTGTGACCATTAGAGGGACCCAGGCCCTACAAAATCTGTAAGCTGCTGGAATTCACACCGCTGATGGGTTGATCTACAGCCCTCCGGGACAGATGGCTAAGCCAGATGCCACCTGGACTGAACAATGAAGGAAGGTATTTGCACATAAGGCGCGGAGGTACTATTTTCCGAAGAGTGAGACCCGATATACTTCTGTTATCTTCATCAGGATGCTCTCCCCTACCCCATCCTGACCGTTCTCGTACCTCGTCTGATACTCCTGCAGTGGACTGAAGGCCACGCCTAAGGATTCCATCAATGATCGGCAGGCAGCTTGCACATTATCTCGTCGGTGAGAAACTGGGTGAAGGAGGGATGGGGATTGTGTACATGGGAACGGATACCCGCCTCAAGCGGCCGGTAGCACTCAAATTCCTTACCAGAGCACTCCCGTCCGAGGCAAAGGAGCGGAAGCGATTCCTCCGCGAGGCCCGTGCGGCATCCTCGGTCAACCACCCCAATGTCTGCGTGATTCATGCCATCGAAGAGGTGGAAGGGGAAGAGTTCATTGTGATGGAGTTCGTGGAGGGGGTGACGCTCCGAAAATGGGCACACCATAAGAGAGACGCTCAGAGGTCGAAGCTCCTCCCTCTGAAGGATACACTGGCAGTCGTCAATCAGGTTGCTGAAGGGCTCGATGCCGCGCACAAGAAGGGGATCGTCCATCGCGACGTCAAGCCCGAGAACGTCATGATCAGGGCCGACGGGCGGGCGAAGATCATGGATTTCGGGCTTGCCAAGCTCGCCGGTGAGTCCAAACTTACGCGGACGGGGGCAACTGTCGGCACGGTGGCCTATATGTCGCCGGAGCAAGTTCAGGGGGGAGAGATCGACGCGCAGTCCGATATTTATTCACTCGGAGTGCTCCTCTACGAGCTCCTGGCCGGCAGAACGCCGTTCATCGCCGACCATGTTATGGGGATGATGTACGCCATCGTCAACACTGACCCGGAGCCGATACAGCAGGTCCGGCCCGGGCTGGATCCGGAGATCGCCGCAGTTGTGATGAGGTGCCTGGCAAAAGTGAAAAAGGAACGCTATGCCACGATGAGCGAAGTCATCCGGGACATATCCGGGTACGAAGAGATGCAGAGGACTGCGGTTGTTAGGAGGGTGAAACGTGAGGGGCGGGAAGATCGATTGTGGGGACGGTTCCCTCTTCCCCGGTTCGAACGGAAGAACATCGCGTGGATGGGAACGCTCGCCATACTCGTTGCAGCGACGGTGGTGTACTTTCTGGCAGAGAACAGGCCGGACAATACAGCGAATACCTCTCAGGGAGGGAAGCTAACAATAACGTCCACGGAACAGAAGACGGCGGAAGGGG
>DASVIU010000226.1:0-6812 GCA_036386275.1 Bacteroidota bacterium
TGTCGACAGAAGCGAACGAATTCACGCAGAAGAACTTTTTTCTGTTGAGGAGAAAGGTTTTCTTGAACAGGATAAGAAGTGTTCGTGCAATCCAGTGGCGACCCGGCTCCGTCAATATGAGAAAATCGACATCGCTTCCCCTGTGCGTCATATGCTTCGAGAGATCACCCAAGACGAGGACCCCCCGGATGAACGGGAACCTCTTGATGATGTGCGCCACGGCCCGCGCCATCAGCCACATCCTCCGGGCGTGCCGTTCCCCCCGGAGGCGTCCCTCAACCCGCCCCGCCTCTCCCCCGGGGACGTAATAGAATCCCCTCCTCTCCCCGATCTCACAATCCCGGACGAGACGGACGAGCGCCACCTTGAAAACGGAGAGTGACCCAGCGCGCGGGCAAAAACGCATGGAGTTCGCCGAGTGTGAGGGGATATCTCCAGATGTCATAGTACAGGAGTGTGCGAATCACTTCGCGGCGGAACAGCTTCTCGCGGTGGTCACTCTCATTAGATCTTGTGAATCCGGGATTGTTTGACTATATTTCCGCACTTGGGAGACAGCCATCGAAGAAACATGCTACTGACGATCCTCGAGTTCGTTCGCAAGCCCTGGGTCCGTAAACTGTCCATTGCCGCCGGGGCGGCACTGGCCCTTTTCCTCCTCCTGAACGACGTAGCTCTCCCCCTCTACGTATACCACGGAGGGACCCAGTCAGTTCCGAGCGTTTCCGGGCTTCCGATCGCCGAAGCCAGGGCACAGCTGGAGGGAGCGGGCCTCCAGGCCGTAGAAGCCGACACAAGGCCCGACCCCGACCGCCCTCCGGGAACCGTCATTTACCAGAACCCCGCCCCCCAGTCGCTCGTCAAGCACGGGAGACGGGTCTACCTGACCGTGAGCGGCGGCGAGGCGATGGTGCTTGTGCCGCAGCTCCGCGGGCGCTCGATGCGGGACGCAAAGTTCGCACTTGAACGGAACGGCCTTCAGCTCGGGTCGATGAACTTCGAGCCGTCGACCCTGTACCCGGAGAATACGATCGTCGCACAGTCTCTCAGCGCCGATTCCCGGATTGCCAGGGGAGCGCGGGTCAACATCACGGTGAGCAGCGGCGGCGGATCGGGGACGGGTATCAGCGTCCCGAACATCGTCGGGAGGACGGTCAACGAGGCGGAGAAGATACTCCAGGCTCAGGGCCTCAACGTGGGGAACATCACCTACCAGCTCAGCTATGAATTGATACCGAACACGGTTGTCGAACAGTTCCCCCGCGCCGGGGAGACCGTCACTGGGGGACAGAAGGTCGACCTGTTCGTTGTGAAGGTCGGCCGCCCCACCGAAGAGATCCAGGTTCCCCGCCACTGAATGCCACCCTCCATGGTCACGATTGCCCCGTCCCTCCTGGCTGCCGACTTTACGGATCTCAGGGGGCAAATCGCCCTTGCGGAACAGGGGGGTGCAGACTGGCTCCATCTCGACGTCATGGATGGTCACTTCGTGCCCAATATCACGATCGGGCCTCCGGTGATACGCTCGATCCGGCGCTACACATCCCTCCCCTTCGACGTCCATCTCATGATCGAGAACCCCGACCTCTACCTGGAGGATTTCCGGAGTGCGGGGGCCGACTCGATCACAGTACACTACGAGACGTGCCCTCACCTTCACCGGACGGTCCAGAAGATCAAGAGCCTCGGCGCGCGGGCCGGCGTCTGCATCAACCCTGCGACCCCCGAAACGCTCCTTTCCGGGATCCTCGCCGACGCCGACCTGATACTCATCATGACGGTGAACCCGGGCTTCGGTGGTCAGACCTTCATCGGGTCGTCCGTAGAAAAAATCCGGAGGACCGCCGCGATGGCGCGCAGCGTTCATCCCGGCGTCTACCTGGAGGTCGACGGCGGGATCGACGAGACGACGGCGCGTTCTGTCGTCGATGCCGGCGCCAGCGTGCTGGTGGCGGGGAAGTCCATATTCGGTGCGCGGGACATCCCCTCTGCCGTCCGCGCCCTCCGCACGGCCGCCCTGGGGACGTGATCCCCGTCATCCTGCCCCCCTCCCGTACCGGCTCGACAAAAAAAACCTTGACAATCTCCCAGAGACGCCTTATATTTGAAGCCATTACATGCTGATGCCCTTAATTATTTAGGAAACGACACGGAGACACGGCGCGCGCCTCATGGTCCTTGACGGCATTGACACGACAATCATGGAGATCCTCCAGAAAAAAGGGAGGACCCGCCGGAACGATCTCGCCGAGGCAGTGGGGCTATCGCTCCCCTCTGTCAGTGAAAGGCTCCGCAAGCTCGAGGAGAACGGGTACATCACAGGGTATTTCGCGACGGTCGATCCCAGGAAACTGGGGAAGGACATCTGCGCGTTCATATTTGTCACCGTGGATTCTTCCAGGCACTATCCCGGGTTTCTGGAGCACGCGCACGCGAACGACGAGATCCTCGAATGCCACGCCATCACGGGGGAGGGAACGCACCTGCTGAAGGTCAGGACGGCGAATACCGCGTCGCTCGAAAAACTCCTTGCGAAAATCCAGGCCTGGTCGGGGGTGCTGAACACGAGGACGAACCTCGTGCTCTCGACCTCGAAAGAGACAATGCGCATCAAGGTGGAGGCTTCGAAATGAGCGGCAGCACGAGCTCGCAGAACAACCCACTTCATACACCATCATAAAAGGACATGCTATGGCAAAAAGCTCCGGATCACATCTGACCCGCGTCTTCAAGCTGATCAAGGACGAAGGGGTCACGATGATCGACTTCAAGTTCATGGACTTTCCAGGCCAGTGGCAGCACTTCTCGGTTCCGGTGGACAAGCTGGAGGAATCGTCGTTCGATGAAGGTTTCGGGTTCGACGGCTCGAGCATCCGGGGTTGGAAGGCGATCAACGAAAGCGACATGCTGATCATCCCGGACGCTTCGACGGCGTTCATCGACCAGTTCATCGAGGCGAAGACGCTGAGCCTGATCTGCGACGTCCACGACCCCCTGACGAAGGAACGCTACGAGCGTTGCCCGCGGAGCATCGCGCGCAAGGCGGAAATCTTTCTGAAGTCGACGGGACTGGCGGACATCGCCTACTTCGGCGCCGAGGCGGAGTTCTTCATATTTGACGACGTCCGCTTCGACACAAACGAACACAGCAGCTTCTACTACGTCGACTCCGTCGAGGGTCGGTGGAACTCCGGCCGGGAAGAGATGCCGAACCTGGGTTACAAACCCCGTTACAAGGAAGGGTACTTCCCCGTCCCGCCGACGGACCAGCTGCAGGACCTCAGGAACGAGATGACCGCGAACCTGATTGCGGCGGGACTCGATGTTGAAGCCCAGCACCACGAAGTGGCGACCGCAGGCCAGTCGGAGATCGATTTGAAATTCGCGCCGCTCCTCAAGAGCGCCGACGCGATGTTGCTGTTCAAGTATGTCATCAAGAACACCGCCCGGCTCCGCAACCGCACGGTAACGTTCATGCCCAAACCCATATTCGCCGACAACGGGTCGGGGATGCATGTCCACCAGAGCCTCTGGAAAAATGGCAAGCCCCTGTTCTACGGGAACGGGTATGCGAACCTGAGCGAGATGGCGTTGTTCTACATGGGGGGACTCCTGAAGCACGCCCCCGCGCTCTGTGCGATTGCGAACCCGACGACGAACTCCTATAAACGGCTCGTCCCCGGTTTCGAGGCTCCCGTCAACCTGGCCTATTCGCAGCGGAACCGGAGTGCGTCGATACGCATCCCGATGTACTCGACGAACCCGAAGACGAAACGGATCGAGTTCCGTTGCCCGGATGCCGCCTGCAATCCTTACCTGGCCTTCTCCGCGATGATGCTCGCCGGTCTCGACGGCGTGATGAACAAGATCGATCCGGGGGAACCGCTTGACAAGGACATCTACGACCTGTCGCCCGAGGAATTGAAGAACGTTCCCTCCACCCCGGGGTCACTGCAGGAAGCGCTTCATGCACTTGAAAACGATCACGACTTCCTGCTCCGCGGCGACGTCTTCACCGAGGACGTGATCGAAGGCTGGATCCAGTACAAGATGGACAAGGAGGTCAATCCGATGGCGCTCCGCCCCCATCCGTACGAGTTCGGCCTCTACTACGACGTGTAATATATTCATCCCTTCACACGCGGTGTCCTCCGTGCGGATATGCGGGGGACGCCGCGTTGCTTTGAGGGGATCCTGCTTGTGTTTGCCGGGTGAAATCCCTATTTTCGTTCCATGGATTTCACCCGCATTTCATACGCCAGCGGTGAACGGCGTGCGACGGTCACGCTCCGGCGTCCCGACAAGAGGAACGCGCTCGACGACGTGATGGTGCAGGAACTGACCGCGGCGTTCACGGCCGCCGCCAGGGACCCGGGAGTGAAAGTCATCGTTCTCGCCGCGGAGGGCCCCGCATTCTGCGCGGGTGCCGACCTCGAGTACCTCCAGCGCATTGCCTCCTACGATCTTGAAGCACACCGGGTCGACTCCAGAAGTCTTGCGTCCCTCTACCGGCTCATCTACGAACTCCGGAAACCGGTCGTCGCCGTCGTGCAGGGACCCGCGCTTGCGGGCGGATGCGGGCTCGCGAGCGTCTGCGACTTCATCGTCGCATCACGGGAACATGCCCGGTTCGGCTACACGGAAGTCCACATCGGGTTCATCCCTGCCGTCGTCATGGTCTTCCTTATCAAACGCGTGGGTGAGGGGAGGGCCCGTGACCTCGTCCTGCGGGGAGCGATTCTCGATGCCGAAGAAGCGAAGGGGGCGGGACTCGTCAGCATCGTCGTCCCGCAGAAGTCGCTTGCCGGTGCGGTCGAGGAACTTGTCTCCGGGCTCCTGACGGAGAACAGCGCCGCATCCATGGGGCTCTGCAAAGACATGCTTTCAAAGCTCCAGGGGATGAATTTTCTCGATGCCATCGATTTCGCGGCGAACATGAACGCCGCGGCCCGGATGACACCGGAATGCAAACAGGGGATCGAGGCGTTTCTGGCCAAAGCAAAAATCACATGGTGACATGACGACATTTCCCGATCTGCACGCCGCAGTCCGCACGGTCCCCGACTTCCCGAAAAAGGGGATCATGTTCCGCGATATCACCACGCTCCTGAAAGACGGTCCCGCGTTTTGCCGTGCGGTGGATCTGCTGGAAGAGCGTTACAGGGGAGCCGGCATCGACAAAGTGGTGGGGATCGAATCCCGTGGCTTCATACTCGGGGGTGCGCTCGCCTCCAGGCTCGGCGTCGGATTCGTCCCGGTGCGTAAGCCCGGGAAGCTCCCCGCTCCCGTGATCCGGGAGACATACGAGCTGGAGTACGGGACCGACACGGTGGAGGTGCACGCCGACGCGATCACCCGGGGGGAGAAGATACTGATGCACGACGACCTCCTTGCGACCGGGGGGACGATGCGCGCGGCGTGCCGGCTCGTTGAACGCCTGGGCGGAGTGATCGTCGGTATTTCATTTCTGATAGAACTCCCGGCGCTGAAGGGGAGAGTCTGCCTTGCGCCGCACGAGGTGTTTTCCCTGCTCAGTTTCGAGGGTGATTAGGGGGGCCGTACAACGCATTCTCGTCCTCCTCGCAGCCGCCGGACTCGCCGCGGCCGCACTGTTGACGGAAGAAAGCATGGGAATACTGAACGTCGGAGACAGGGCGCCCCGCTTCACTGCGCGCCTGAGCACGGGAAAGAACGTCTCGCTCGATGACTACCTGGGGAAACAGACACTGGTCCTGTTTTTCTATCCGAAGGATGAGACTGCGGGGTGCACCCGAGAGGTCTGTTCGTACAGGGACAGCTACGGAGAAATCCGGGGCCTCGGCGCTGCCCTCCTGGGGGTCAGCTTCGACGGCCGGGAATCTCACGAGCGGTTCATCGCCCGCCACCGCCTTCCGTTCCCGCTCGTCGCCGACACCGGCAGGGCGCTCAGCAGGCTGTACGGTGCAGTCCGGTGGGAGGGACCCTGGCCCCGGGCGAAGCGCGTAACATACGTGATCGACAAAGAGGGGATCATCCGCGGCGTCTTCCACCACGAGCTGCGAATTACGAAACACATCGCGGACGTCCTCTCCGTCCTCAGGGGGATGTAAGCCCTCCGCATCGCTCCTCCACACCACTCCAATCCTCACTCCGGCCATGAAGACTATCATCGAGCCTTTCAAGATAAAGTCTGTCGAACCGATCCGGTTCAGCACGCGCGAAGAACGCGAGATCGTACTCGAGCGGGGTCATTACAATCTCTTCCTTGTCCCCGCCGACGACGTCCTCATTGATCTCCTTACCGACAGCGGCACATCCGCGATGAGCGCCGCGCAGTGGGGAGGGATGATGCAGGGGGATGAATCCTACGCGGGGGCGAGGAGCTTCTTCCGGTTCGAGGCGAAGGTGAGGGAGCTCACCGGCTTCCGGCATATCATCCCCACACATCAGGGACGCGCAGCCGAGCGGATACTCTTCGCGCTCGTCGGCGGTGCGGGGAAGATCATACCGAACAACACGCACTTCGACACGACCCGCGCGAACGCGGAATTCTCGGGGGCGGAGGCGGTTGATCTCCCCGCCAGAGAAGGCCTCGACCCGGAGCTGATCGCGGATTTCAAGGGGAACATGGACACGGCGGGGCTCCAGAGCCTCATCGACAGATCCGGGAGGGAGAATGTCCCGGTCTGCATCATGACGGTCACGAACAACTCCGGCGGCGGACAACCCGTGTCAATGGAGAACATACGCACGGCGGCGGGGATCTGCCGTTCGAACGGCATCCCATTCTTCCTCGACGCCTGCCGGTTTGCGGAGAACGCATATTTCATCAA
>DASVIU010000227.1:0-4192 GCA_036386275.1 Bacteroidota bacterium
ATCTAATCAGTTGCGTTCCCAATGGCAAACCACGAAGAAAGCCCAGAGAGGCATCGAAGGGGAGTCTGGAGCATGAAAAGCCCAACGCCACCAAACATCCGGTTTGGATCACCTCCGGGAGCCGGGCCTCGGTTAACCCCCATGGTAAACGGTCAAATAATGCATCCTAATTGCCCGGAAACAGGCAGTTCCTGTTTATCCCTGCGCGTTTGATGGATATCACATGATTAGGCTTTATAGATTGATTAGCATCTTTCATGAGTTGATGGATTCGATTGAGCATGTGCTCGCCGAGTCAGTTTATGCCAGTTGACGGGAAAACTGCGCCAGGGACTCACTCTCCGCTACTGACATACCCTCAGTGTTTGGTCCGGTCTTTCAGTCCGATAATCCGAAGATCGCCGGCGTATGGAATCAAGCGGACTGACGTCACATTGCTTCCGTCACATCCTCAGCCCCCACTACTTCGAATCCTTCTTTGTTGAGATACGATGTGATCATCTCACGGATTTCCGCCTCATCATCGACGATGAGAATGGGTCTATCGCTCTTTGGGTTGTCAGGACCGTCTATAGGGTAACGTACAACATATCAAGCACCTTCGCCATAGTGAGAGATGTCACAGGGGAGAGGTGATCCGGAGGATCCGCTGCAAGTGGTTTGCGCGGCGGCAGAGTAACCCAGAGATACTGGTGGGATTCCTGCCGGCGCAAACCACCACGCCGTATTGTGATTGACGCCGCGAATGCATATCATCACAGGGGTGTCCGATCGAACGCGTTGGGACCCTGCCATCCGCTGGCGCTGACAATGCCGAATCGACTCCACGCGAAAATCCTCCGTACGGGAAACCACCATCTTCTGCTGGCCGATCTCCTCGTCATCGTGACTGCACCGTTTGTGGCGCTGGCGTTGCGCGTGGAGAACCAGGGTGAGTTCGTTCTCTACTTGCATGCCACCCTCGTGCTGTCATGCTTCCGCCTCATCTGGTATCTTCTGATCTTCTACTTTGCGGGGCTCTACAACCGGTACTGGCGATATGCGAGCGTGGAAGAGATCATGGCCCTCGCCTCGGCCTCGATTCTTGCCTGGGCGGTCGGGGTAATAGTGTTCTTCGCGCTTCTTGAACCCCTCGGTGTGCTCCCCCCAGGCTTCCCCCGCTCCATTCCCGTCATCGATGGCGCATTCACGATGCTGGGGGTGGTCATGTCCAGGCTCGCCCTCCGCATGGCGTTCGGGCCCCGTGCCCACCGCGAAAAGGGGGGGAAGGTGCAACGTGTACTCGTGGCCGGGGCAGGCGTCGCGGGCTCGCTGACTGTGAAAGAACTCAAAGGGGAGGCCGGGATTGGCATCGAACCCGTGGCCTTCGTCGATGACGACCCGCACAAGCAGGGGCTCTCTATCCACGGTGTACCGGTTCTTGGAAGCCTGGGAGAGATTGCCGGGATCGTGAAGAAACAAAACATTGACGAGGTGTTCGTCGCAATGCCCTCCGCACCAGGCAGGGTTGTGAGGAAAGTGTTCGAGGCATGCAGGGGGGCGGGAGTCCGTGTCAAGACGATGCCGGGTCTGTTCGAGATTCTCGGAGGGACCGCGGGCGTCACAGCGAACAGGGACATAGATATCGATGACATCCTCCGGCGCGGCGTGGTGACATCGGACTTTGAATCGGTGCGGCATCTTTTGAACGGAAGGCGCCTGCTCGTCACCGGGGCCGGCGGCTCTATCGGCGCGGAACTATGCCGCCAGATCCTCCATTGCGGGCCGTCGGAGGTCGTGCTTGTTGAAATGGGTGAAAACTACCTCTTTGCGATCGATGCGGAGCTCCGGAAAATGTGCAGCGACTCCGGCATTGGAACCGCCATCCGTTCCGTTGTGGCCGATATCCGCGATAGGGCGCGCATGGATGAAGTCTTCCGCACGAGCAGGCCGCAGATCGTCTACCACGCCGCCGCTCACAAGCATGTAGGCCTGATGGAGCAGAACATCTCCGAAGCGGTGACGAACAACGTGCTCGGGACGAAGACGATGGTTGATCTGGCGGTGGCACACAATCTGGAGCGCTTCGTCTTGATCTCTTCCGACAAGGCCGTGAACCCCTCAACCGTGATGGGTACAACCAAACGCGTTGCGGAACTTCTGGTGCTCGATGCTGCGGCGCGGACGAAGGTAATTTTTGTGACGGTTCGTTTCGGCAATGTCCTTGAAAGCCGCGGAAGTGTGGTGCCTATTTTCAAAAACCAGATCGCCATGGGCGGGCCGGTCACTGTCACCAGCCCCGATGCGACCAGGTTTTTCATGACGATCTCCGAGGCGGTACAACTGGTGCTCCAGGCCGGGACGATGGGAGCAGGGGGTGAACTTTTCATCCTTGACATGGGTGAACCGGTCAGAATCGTCGATCTGGCCCGGGATCTCATCCAGCTCAGCGGTTATGAAGCGGGGAAAGACATCGAGATTGTTTATACCGGCCTGAGGCCGGGCGAGAAACTTCACGAAGAGTTATTTCGAGAATCGGAGAGGATCGAACGATCCCCCCACGCGAAAATCTTTGTCTGCCGGGACACGCAACCGGTGTCCGGGGGGGAGGCCGGGCGCCTGGCGGACGATGTCGCGGCCCTGATTGCCTCGGCCCACAAGGGCAAGGAAGCCGACGTGCGCGCTCTGCTCAGGCAGATAGTTCCCGACTTCATCCCCGCTGCGGGTTGAGTTTTCGGATACGTTGTATTATATTTGTTCTGATCAGGGTTCATTGACGAAAGCCTCATCATCGCACCGGTGGAGAGGCTTTTTCTTTTCTTGGCCCTCGGACCGTGAAAGAATGATTCCATGGCTGCACGAGCCCCCTTCTCAGCAGTGGCACGATCTATACTCGCAAACGCGCGGATACTCCGGGCCGGACCTTCGGTGAACTGGTTCCTCCTCCGTTACCTGGGGAAATTCAACATCCTTGAGCGAGGAGGCCGTCTGATCGTCCATTCCCATCTTCCGCCGTTGAACAGCAAGGCCTACTCCCGCTTCATCGATGAACACCTGCTTGCGGAATCCCCGGGACCGTCTCACGCCCAGATCGGCATCACGGACGCCTGCCCCCAGAACTGCGTGTATTGCTACAACAGGGGGCGGGAGGGGGTCGTGATGGAGACTGAGACGATTCTCGCCGTGATCCGGGAGCTGAAAAGCATGGGTGTCTTCTGGATCGGGCTGACGGGGGGTGAGCCGCTGTTGAACAGGGATATCGTGAGGATCGTGGAAGAGATCGGGGACGATTGTTCCGCCAAGCTCTTCACGACCGGGAGCAATCTGACGGAGAGGCTCGCTGCGGATCTCAAGCAGGCCGGACTTTACTATGTTACCGTGAGTCTCGATCACATGGAAGAGACAAAACACGACCAGATCAGAGGTCACAGGGGCGCTTTCCGGACTGCGCTCCGGGCTCTCGAGATATTCAGAAGACTCGGGGGAATGCATGTAAGCGTCTCCTCCGTTCTGTCGGGGGACATGCTGCGCACCGAGCGGGTTGAGGAACTCCTCGCTTTCCTCCGGCGACTTGAGGTGGACGAAGCGTGGCTGAGCGAGGCGAAGCCCTCCACACAAGACTGCTGGAAGAAAGAAACGGTTATCACCGAATCGGAACGGCAGGATCTCATACGGCTGCAGGATCGCTGGAACAAAAGGGGCGGCCTGACGGTGAATTACCTCGGTCATTTCGAGGACAGGCGCCATTTCGGTTGCACCGCAGGACAGAAGATGGTGTTCGTAGACCCGTTCGGTCAGGTCAGCCCCTGTGTGTTTATCCCCATGACATTCGGCAACGTACGGGAGAGCTCGCTGCGTACCATCTACGGCGGAATGCGAAGCCGGTTCCCCGCACAGGATCACTGCTTCATCAACGCAAACTACGCGCATTTCCGGGATCATAAAGGAGAAAAGCTGCCTTTCGGCAGGGAGGAGTCTCTGTCGATCTTGAATGACGTCCGGTTCGGGCCTCTCCCCCGATTTTTCCGGCTGCAGTATGGTCGAGGCGGTCCGCGGAGACGACAACAGGACGCACAACAGACAGGGGATCGGTAATGCCGAGGCATCTCATGTATAGATCCGTGAGTCTTCTCCTCTGCGTGTCGTTTGCGCTCGTCGGGCTCGTGTTTCTCATTTTCCCCGACGGGGTTGTCCGGTTCTTCAACGGGCTTTC
>DASVIU010000228.1:0-18959 GCA_036386275.1 Bacteroidota bacterium
GAGGCGAGGCCTCTGCCGAGGACGGGCTTCATTCGGGTCATGATGTCCCGTTCATAGTGTGATGATCTGGTGGTTGTTCTTCAGCAGAACTTCCTGCGCAAGTTCCATGTAGTTACGGGTCCCGGTCGAGACGGCGTCATAGAGGATGATAGGCTTCCCGAAACTCGGCGCCTCGCTCAGCCGGACGTTGCGCGTAACGACCGATTTGAACACCTTCTCGCCGAAGTACTTCTTCACCTCCTCCACGATCTGGTTCGACAGGCGAAGGCGGCCGTCAAACATCGTCAGGAGCACTCCCTCGATGTCCAGGGATTCATTGAGCTGTTTCTTCACCATGCTGATCGTGTTCAGGAGCTGGCCAAGTCCCTCGAGCGCGTAGTATTCGCACTGCACGGGAATGAGGACGGAGTCCGCCGCCGTAAGGGCGTTGAGAGTCACGAGTCCGAGGGAGGGAGGACAGTCGATGAATATGAAATCGTAGTCGTTCCTGACGGCGTCCAGTGCCGTTTTCAGGCGCCTCTCGCGGTCGTCGAGCTGGACGAGCTCGAGCTCGGCCCCGACGAGATTGATGTGGGAAGGCATGACGGAAAGGAACGGCATCTGGCTCTTCTGTATCGCATCGGCCGCCGAGAGGCCGCCGACCATGACCTCGTACGTGCTTCTCCCTTCGGAAGATGCCTCCAGCCCTATCCCGCTCGTGGCGTTAGCCTGCGGGTCGGTGTCCACGAGGAGGGTCCGTTTTTCGGCTGCCGCGATGCAGGCCGAGAGGTTGACCGCGGTCGTGGTCTTACCGACACCCCCCTTTTGATTCGCTATTGTAATGATCTTGCCCAAACCACACCGTCAGGAATTCGGGAAGGCCTGTTCTCCGCCGACAGATCGGGCGCGGACAGGCTCCCGGCATACAAACGCGTGAAACACCGTGAAACATCGGATTATCCGAAAAGATACCTCTTTTGCAGGTTCTATGCAATCAAATAGTACAGCCGGGGGAAGGCCGGGGGAGGCTCGCTGCGCGGGAGGCCTGCTATGCCGGATTCGAGCCGGGAATGCGGGACTGAGAGGGGGGTTTCTCTTCGGCGTGGTGCTTGACGACATGGGCTTCCGCGATGAATACGACCTCTTCGGCGATGTTTGTGGAGAGATCCGCCACGCGCTCCAGATTCCGGCTGACACGGATCAGGTCAAGCGCCTGTTCGATAAGCGCCGGTTTCGTCCGCATGAGGGCCACGAGCTCAACCACGATCTTCCTGTTGAGGTCGTCGATCGTGTCGTCGCTGATGAGAACCGACCGCGCCTTGGCCGAATCCGCGTGGATGAAAGCGTCAATCGAATCGCGGAGCATCCCCTTCGTCACCTGCGCCATCACCGGGAGGTCCACGAACGGTTTGACCGGTTCCCCCCCCGCATACTGGAGAGCGGACTCGGCGATATTCACCGCATGGTCGCCGATCCTTTCCAGGTCGTTATTGATTTTCAGTGCGGACAGGATGAACCGGAGATCGGTCGCAACGGGCTGCTTCAGGGCAAGCAGGTCAACGATGGCGTCGTCGATCTCGATTTCCATCGCGTTGATACGCTCGTCCTGGCTTATGGTCTCCCTGGCGAGTTCCGCATCTCTCTCCAGAAGCGCCTGGATCGAGCGCGCGATGGATTCTTCGGCGAAGCTCCCCATCTTGATGAGGTTGGTCTTGAGTGCCTCAAGTTCTTCGACAAAATGGCGTTGCATGGCGGTGCTCAGGAAAGTGACGGGTATAACATACTGAACGGGGGCGGAATCTGCAAGGTGCGATTTTCAATCACGCCTGAAACCGGCGTGACTGCCAGGGTCGGATCCCTTCGCCGGCGTTATGCTTCACCAGCTTCGCCTCCACGATGAATATGACGTCTTCGGCAATGTTGGTCGCGTGGTCGGCGAGCCTTTCCAGATGGCGTGAGAGGATGAGGATATGGGCGGCGGCCTCGATCCGGTCGTGGCGATCCGTCATTTCAGCGACGAGCGAGCGGAAGAGGCCGCCGTCGAGCCTGTCGACAACGTCGTCGCTCACGAGCACGCGGGAGGCAAGCGACGCTTCGCCGTGGATAAACGAGTCCAGACTGTCCCGTACCATGATGCGGGCGATATTGGCCATCTCGGAGAGGCGAGTCGACAGGAGGAATTCCCGGTGAGCGACAAGCGGCTCGACCCGCTCCGCAATATTGACCGCGATATCCCCTATCCGTTCGAGCTGTGAATTGATTGCAAGAGAGGACATGAGGAGCCTGAGGTCGACGGCGACAGGTTGTGCCAGGGCGAGGATGTCCATGCACTGCCTGTCGATGAGGGTGTCAAAGGAATCAACTTCCCTGTCTCTCTCCATCACATCGCGTGCCCGCGCCAGATCTCCTTCAAAAAGGGCGCGGCAGGCGGACCCGAGCTGTCCGTCCACGAGACTTCCCATCGTCACAAGGTTCCCCTTGAGATCCTCAAGCTCCCGTTCGAAATGGCGCTCCATATCAGCCGAACCTGCCCGTGATGTAATCTTCCGTCTGTCTCTTGTCCGGAGTTGTGAATATCCGCTTTGTCTCGCCGATCTCGATCAGTTCCCCCAGATAGAAGAACGCTGTCATGTCGCTCACACGGGCCGCCTGCTGCATGTTGTGCGTCACGATGGCGATCGTGTAGTTCGCCTTCAACTCGTAGATGAGCTCCTCGATCTTGGCGGTGGAAAGCGGGTCCAGGGCGCTCGCGGGCTCGTCCATCAGGACGACCTCGGGGTTCACGGCCAGAGTGCGCGCGATGCACAGTCGCTGCTGCTGCCCCCCCGAAATGCTCATTCCCGATTTGCCCAGGGAATCCTTGACCTCGTCCCAAAGCGCCGCCTGCCTCAGGCAGCGTTCGACGACTTCGGCCAGAAGTTTGTGGTTGTGGTGGCCGTTGAACCTGAGCCCCGCAGCGACGTTGTCAAATATCGACATCGTCGGAAACGGGTTGGGCTTCTGAAACACCATCCCCACCCGCCGGCGGAGATTCACCGCGTCGATATCCATGATGCTCTCCCCGTCAAGCAAGACCGTCCCTTTCATCGTCCCCCCCGCCACTTCGTGCATCCGGTTGAGGCAGCGGAGAAAGGTCGATTTGCCGCACCCCGAGGGACCGATGATCGCCAGCACACGATTTGCCGCCACTTCGAGACTCACGCTCCGGAGCGCCTGGGTCTTCCCGAAGAATGCGTCGACATTTTTCGCAACCATTTTTGCCGGCAACGCTGTCTGACCTGAGGGGGTCGGCGCACCTGAAGAGACATCCATGACTTTCCTTTCGGAATTTGGTGCCACATCAATGCTCCTCATAGCGGCTCCGTGTTACAATCCTGAAAATGACGCTGAGCAGGAAAATCAGAGTGATCAGCATAAACGCGGCCCCCCACGCCTGCCGAATCCAGTCCTCAAAGGGAGCCTTCGAGTAGTCGTATATGAACACGGTCAGTGAGCCGATCGGCTGGTCGATCGCGGTGGACCAGAACCTGTTACCGAGCGCAGTGAAGAGCAACGGCGCCGTCTCCCCCGCGGCGCGTGCGATGGCCAGGAGTATTCCCGTGGTGATTCCTTTCAGCGCCGTCGGGAGTATGATCCGCAGCGTCGTCTTCCAGCGCGGGATGCCGATCGCCAGTCCCGCTTCCCTGTACGACTGGGGGACGAGCCGGATCATCTCCTCGGTCGTCCGCGTGACTGTGGGGATCATGAGGATCGCCAGTGCGACACCACCGGCAAGTGCCGAAAAGTGTTTCATGGGCAGAACGACGATGATATAGGCCACGACACCGACGACGATGGAGGGAATCCCGCTCAACACGTCCGCGAGAAAACGGACAGTCGCGGCGAGGGGATTGTCGCCGTATTCTGCAAGGTATATTCCCGCCATTATGCCGACCGGCAGTCCGAAGAGGGCCCCGAGCCCGATGAGTATGCCCGTTCCCACGAGTGCGTTCGCCATGCCGCCCCCGGTTTCGCCGACGGGCTTCGGCATCTGGATGAAGAAATCGATATTGAGCGCGGAGAACCCCTGGATCAGCGTGTACGAGAATATAAGAACCAGGGGCGTGACCGCGATAAGGAGGCAGGCCAGGGAAAACAAGAGCATCGCGTTGTTCTTCGTCTTGCGCCAGAAGAGATACAGTTTCTCGTTCGTCGTCATGTCGTCTTGAACCTGCGCGTCACGCTCCACACGATGAGCCGGGCGAGCGCGTTCAGTACGATCGTCAGCACAAAGAGTACGAACGCGACCTCAATAAGGGCACTCGTGTACATCTTTGATGTCGCTTCAGCAAACTCGTTGGCGATAACGCTTGCCATGCTGTAGGCCGGACTGAAAAGGGATGCCGATATCTCCGAGCGGTTGCCGATGACCATCGTGACGGCCATCGTTTCTCCCACCGCACGCCCGAGTCCGAGCAGCGTGGCGCCCAGTATGCCGGACTTTGCGGTCGAGAGGATGATTTTCGTCGACTCCCATCGCGTTGCGCCGAGTCCGAGCGCGGCCTCGCGCTGGATGTTCGGTATTGCCTGCAGCACGTCGCGGGAAATCGAGGCGATGATCGGGAGGACCATCACCGCGAGAATGAGCGCGGCAGCGAGCATCCCGAAACCATATGCGGGACCCTTAAAAAACGGAAGAGAGCTGAAATGCGACGCGAGCCAGGGCTGGATACTCTGGCGAAGCCATGGAACAAGGACGAATATCCCCCAGAGGCCGTAGACGATGCTCGGGATCGCCGCGAGCAATTCCACAAGAAACGAGAAGGGCCGCTCGAGCCACCGCGGCGCGAGCTCGGAGAGAAAGATCGCGACTCCAAGGCTGAGCGGAAGGGCGATAAGGAGAGCAAGGAATGAGGAAAGAAGCGTCCCGAATATCAGGGGGAGAGCCCCGAACTCATCGCGCACCGGGTCCCATGTGCTCGTGGCGAGGAAGTTCCAGCCGAACTTCGAGATCGTGAGCGCGGACCCGGCATACATCTCGTACCCCATCAGGAATACGAGCGAAAGCACGCCGAACGCGAAGAGCATCGTCAGGTGTTTGAAGACGAAGTCACCGACGTTCCAACGGGTTTTGGTCCCGCGCCGGAGAGACGGCACGGCGACGGGGTGAGCACTCCCCCCGCCGCCTGCGGTGGATACGTCAATCGGAATCACGGTGCTTTCCGGTGTCACGATCTTTATTTAGTCTCAATCGTGGAGATTTTTTTCTCGACGAGCTTTACGACTTCCTTAGGAAGCGGAGCATAGTACAGGTCACTTGCGAACGACTGTCCGTCTGCCATCGCCCAGTGAAGGAACTTCACCATTGCGGCAGCCTTCTCTTTGTCCTTCATCGATTTGTAGACGAGGAGCCAGGTAAACCCGGAGATCGGGTATGAGTCTTTCCCGTCTGCATCGGTGATCGAGACGCGGAAATCCCCTGGCATGTTCGCGACGGCACCCTTTGCAGCTGCCGAGACCGCTTCGAACGAGGCTTTCACGAAATTCCCGGCCTTGTTCTTGAGCAGCGCGTACGGCATGTTGTTCTTCACCGCGTACGCGAGTTCCACATAGCCGATGGAACCCTCGGATTGCTTCACAATCCCCGAAACCCCCTCGTTCCCCTTCTGGCCGAGCCCGACAGGCCAGTTCACGGATCCGCCCCTTCCAACCTTGGTCTCCCAGGCTTTGCTGACCTTTGTCAGGTAGTCGGTGAAAATATAGGACGTCCCGCTTCCGTCGGACCGGTGGGCGACCATGATCGCCACGTCGGGCATAGTCTTCCCCGGGTTGATTTCCGCGATCTTCGGGTCGTTCCACTTCGTGATATCGCCGAGGAATATACCCGCGAGGACATCCGGCGAGAGCCGGAGATCCCCCGAAAAGCCCGGGAGATTGTACGTGGCGACGACTGCACCCATCACCGTCGGAATGTGCAGGACCTCTGTCCCCTGCTTCTCTGCCGCCTCCTTGAGCTGTGCGTCGCTCATCGGGCCGTCGCTCGCCCCGAAATCCACGGTCCCTTCTGTCACCTGCTTGATCCCCCCGCCGCTCCCGATCGACTGGTAGTTGAATTCGATCCCTGTTTTCGTGTGATAGACGTCAAACCATTTTGAGTATATGACATACGGGAATGTCGCTCCTGCGCCGTTCAATTTCAACTGCGCACGGGCAGGCATCGCGGCCATCCCGAGCACTGCGGCGGCTGCTATGATGATGTTCAGTTTTTTCATGTGAAGTCCTTTGTTTCAGTGTGTGTGATGATGTACGCCCGCGATGATCAGAGGAACACCCAGTAGAATGTCAGGCGCGCCGTGACCGAGGCGTCGATCGAGACCGCGTTTGTGACGTTCCGGGGAGCCTGGTACGTCTCCATCTGGAGATTCGGTATGATCTGCACGTTCTTGTCCGGTTTGAAGCTCAACCCGGCGATGAGGTAGTTCCTTGTGAGCGATGCGGCATATCCGGGCGTGCTCACAGATCCCGCCAGAGGAAAATTGCTGTCGGTGTTCGGGTTGAATATGTCGTACCGCCCGATGAGCCCGATCTCGGGGGTGAACCAGTAGTAGCCGAAAATGCTCACGCCGAATGCGTTGAGCGATTTGAGTGCTTTACTGTTGGACGGATCCACTTCCCCGTTTTGCGTCGACTGCATGAAGGCCTCAACGCCGAGTGTGAACAGCGTCGGGTCGTTGTACGCCGCAAAGAGCGCATATGTCAGGACGTTGTTCGGCAGCGTCGCTTTCGGTACGGTGGTGCTCGCCGGATCGTTGATCTTGTCCTGCGTCCTGAAGTCACCATCCAGCGTCACGATCACGTTCTTGACCGGCTTCACCTGGAGATTGAGCGACACTCTCTTGTACCTGTTTGTCGCGTCGTCCTGACCGCTGTTGTTCGAAACCATGAACCAGTACCCGAACATCCCGGCGTCGTCAAACTTCCCGCGCAGGGCAAGGCCGAGATCGCGCGAGGAGATGATGCCGCGAAGGTCCATGATTGTCTTTTCGAGTGAACGATACGCCCAGACCCCTTCGGAGATATCGTACGCGGTGGTAGGCTGCACTCCGAAGATGAGATCGCTTCCGGCGAATATGTTTTTCCACTTCACGTACGCGTCCTTGATGAAGATCTGCTGGAGCGAGCTTCCGCTGAGACGGGAGGCGGTCCCCGAGCTCCCGTTTTCGGAGGCGATCATGTTTCCTTCGAGTCGGAACCGCGCGGTGAACTTCTCCGAGATGTCGTTGTCGTACGTCAGATAGATACGCCGGATCTGGAACGCCTGGAAGTCCTTGTTTCCCGGGACGACAGTCCTGGAGAGCCTCGAAAAACCGGTGTCCTTGGCCACATTATAGAAATAGTCGCCGAACACGTAACCCGAAAACTTTCCCTGGGCACCCGCGAGGGCGACACCAAGGACTGCAAGGGTGCAGGCAAGCATAGCAATGCGTTTCATACCACCTCTTGTATAATATGATTAATGATGGGAAATGAGTAGAGAAAAAAGCGCGGTTGGATCGACCCCTGCGGATGCAAATATACATCCGGACCGTTACCGCAGTATTACCCGCGCGTTAAGAAATTGTTAAGGGACGTATCGATTGCGCCTTGAGGGCCGGAATAAGCAGTCTTTTTGTCAGCCATTGTAAGAACAGCAGGGCCCCCGGCAGGCAGGGGTCAGGATCTGCCTGAGGGGCCCGTACTGTTCCCGGGGGGGAAAGCCCTCCGGTACTGAATCGATAGCAGGGGTGCCTCCGCTCCGCGCTCAGTGCCGAAGGCGGAGGAATATATAGAGTGAAGATTACGCCATTGTAAACGGAAGGTTAAGTTTGTGTTAATGCGGGGGGGAACTGAACAGCGTCACTCGAAACGATCGCCGGGAGAAATCCTGTAGCCCCGGAGGAATTCTCCGACGGCCATCCGGTTTTTCCCCTCCTGCTGCAGGTCTTCGATCGCAATCGGATCATCCGCCGTCCCGACAAGGAGGTAGTCCTTCCCGGCATCAACGATCCCGGGCGCGAGCGACCCCGTAGCGATGCGCGTGCGGAAGAGCTTGAGGACTCTCCCGGCGTGCGTCGTGAACGCAGCGGGAGAAGGGGAGAGCCCGCGAATCTGGTTACGGATCTGTTCTGAGGGTGTATGCCAGTTAATCAGGCAGTTCTCTTTGAATATCTTGGGCGCCGGGCTCGCGAGCGCCGGATCCTGCAGCCGGGGGACGGCTTTCCCCTGTTCGATCAGCCTCACCGTATGGAGAACGATTTCGGCACCCACATCGGCAAGCTTGTCATGAAGCGTTCCCGCATCGTCGTCGGGGAGTATTGGGGTGCGCGCCTGGAGGAGAACGCTCCCCGTGTCGACCGACTCCTCCAGGAAAAACGTGGTCACGCCCGTTTCGACTTCCCCGTTCATGATGGCGCGGTTGATCGGCGCGGCGCCGCGATAGCGGGGGAGGAGCGAGGCGTGCAGGTTGATCGAGCCGCAACGGGGGATGCTGAAGACTTCAGGGGGGAGTATCCGGAATGCGACGACAACGATAAGATCGGGATCCAGGGAACGTACCGCGCCGGCGAACGCCTCATCCCTCAGCTTTTCCGGCTGCATGACGGGGATGCCGAGCGCAACCGCCATCTCCTTCACGGGAGTCGGGCTCATCTGCCTCCCCCTCCCGCGGGGCCTGTCGGGACCCGTTACCACGGCCGGGATCACGTACCCGTTCCCGGCGAGCTTCGCGAGACTCGGCACCGCAAAGGCGGCGGTGCCCATGAAGATGATGCGAAGTGGGGCCATGGAAGTTCCCCTAGCGGGGATCGGTGCCTGTCGCCGGCGCCGAGTTGCCGACGATCGGGTAGTCGACGTCCACTTCCCCGCGTTCAAGCTTGTTCAGCCTCCCACGCAGAAGTTTTCTCCTCACCGCGCCGAGGTGGTCAAGGAAGAGGACCCCGTTCAGATGGTCGATCTCATGGAGTATCACCCTCGCCAGAAGGCCTTGAGCTGAAACCTCCTGCACGGTGAAGCCGGTGTCGAGATACCGCACCCGGATATTCTCTGCCCGGTTGACCTCTTCCCTGATGTCCGGGATGCTCAGGCACCCTTCCTCCATTGTCCACGTCCCTTTCTCTGCAAGGACCTCGGGGTTGATCATAGCGACCGCGGGTGTGTCGGGGGCCTCCTCGATCGCTCCAGCATCAACCACGATGACGCGGTGGAGCTCCCCCACCTGATTCGCCGCGAGGCCGATCCCGTTCGCCTTGCGCATGGTTTCAATCATGTCGGAGGCGAGCACGGAAATCTCCTCCGCGGGTTTCCTCACAGGACGGGCTTTCTTCCTGAGGACGGATTGGCCGTAGATGTAGATGGGGAGGACGGACACGAAGCTGCTCAAGGCTAGTGTTAACCAGTTTGCTTCGGTCACGCCCGAGGCGTGACCTCGAAATGACTTTACATCGTGACCTCGCAATGACTTTACTTCCTGCTCCTGCGGGCGCCGATGAAGCGGTCGCGGTAGTACGGACTCTCCATCGATGAGATCGTCACCCCGTACGAAACGCTCGCGTGGGCGAACAGGTCGTCTTCGATGTAGATGCCGACGTGCGAAGGGGACTCCCCCGTCGTGTTGAAGAAGACCAGGTCGCCGAACCGGAGGCGATCCCGCCCTATTTCCGCACCCTCCCTGTACTGGTCAGCGGTCGACCGCGGGATCCGCACGCGAAGCGCGCTGCCGTAGACCGCCTCCGTGAATGCGGAACAGTCCATCCCCGCCCTGTCGGCCCCGCCGTATTCGTACGGGATGCCCAGCAATGACACGATCTCCAGGAGAACATGGTCCCTGTTGAGCGCAGACGGGAGAGGCTCGTCCTCCCAGGGGCGCACTTTCACGGCGCGTGCACCGGCGAGTTCCTTCGTCCGGGAGATCTCACCGGCTCTCCCCGCAGGATATCCTGCCCGAAAGCGCGGGGCCGTGGATGCACACCCTGCCAGGCCGGCTGCGGCGACCGCCAGTGCGCACGCCGCCGGGAGCGCGGCGCGGCGGCAGACATTACCGAGTGGTCTTATTCTCATCATCGACCCCGCGACGTCCCCGGAGCGCGCTCACCCCAGATACGCCCGCAATTGTTTGCTCCGGGATGCATGACGCAGGCGGCGGATCGCCTTCTCCTTTATCTGCCGCACCCGCTCACGGGTCAGTTTGAATTTCTCCCCGATCTCTTCGAGAGTCAGAGAGTGCTCCCTCCCGAGTCCGAAATAAAGGCGGATCACTTCGGCCTCTCGTTCGCTCAGTGTCGAGAGGGCACGCTCGACTTCCTTGCTGAGCGATTCTTTCATCAGTTCATTGTCGGGAGCAGGCTGCCGTTCATCCTGGATCACGTCGAGAAGTCGATTGTCCTCCCCCTGCGCGAACGGCGCATCCATCGAGAGGTGGCGTCCCGAGATCTTGAGCGTATCGGATACCTCGAACAGGGACATGTCGAGTTCTTCCGCCAGCTCGCTCGCACTCGGCTCGCGCTCAAACTCCTGTTCGAGCGAACTGAACGCCTTCCCGATTTTGTTCAGCGCACCGACGCGGTTGAGCGGGAGACGGACGATGCGGGATTGCTCGGCAAGCGCCTGGAGGATCGACTGCCGGATCCACCAGACCGCGTACGAGATGAACTTGAATCCGCGCGTCTCGTCGAACCGCTTGGCCGCCTTGATGAGTCCAAGGTTCCCCTCGTTGATCAGGTCGCCCAGGGAGAGCCCCTGGTTTTGATACTGCTTCGCCACGCTGACGACGAACCGAAGGTTCGCCTTGGTGAGTTTTTCGAGCGCCCGCTGGTCCCCCTTCTTGATCCTCTGTGCAAGCTCGATTTCTTCCTCGGACTTGAGGAGATCCACCTTGCCGATTTCCTGCAGATACTTGTCGAGAGACTGGCTCTCCCGATTTGTATACTGCTTGGTAATCTTCACCATTCACTCACCTTCCGCTATTCACTGATATCGATCCGATCTACGATTCCCACGATACTGGCATCAACCGGAGCCTCATCGACGGGGAGAGGGATCACCGCCTCGCGGGCGGTGATGTACATGACGGTTTCCCCCGGCCCCGCTCCGACGGTATCAACGGCAACAACGGGATCCCCGACATCGTTCCGCCGCCGGTCGATGGGCTGTATAAACTGCAGCTTGAATCCTTTCAGGTGTTCGTCTTTCCTGGTTCCCCAGACCGTCCCTATCACGCGCGCGAGGAACATTGTCAGTCCGTCACATCCAGCTTGTCCACGATCGCCATGATAACGGCATCAACGGGTTTGTTCTTCGTCTGCGCGGTCTGCCGCGCTGAGCTTCCGCTGCAGACCAGGACGACGTCCCCCACTCCCGCTTGCACCGTGTCCACTGCCACGACAAACGTCTCCTTGACACGGTATTGAAGGTCGATGTGCCTCACGATCTGGAGCTTCATCCCGACAAGCTCTTCATCCTTCCGCGTCGCCCACACTGTGCCTACGACTTTTCCGAGTACCATGAGATCACCGTCCGAGTTCGTTGAGTATGTCCGACGCGCTTCTCCCCGGGGAGATCATCCGCGGAGAGACAAGCGTCAGCCCCCCTATACCCGCGAAATCCTTCCGCCGCCCGGTCAGGAGCGGCAGCCTCCCTTCAATGCAGAGCCCGGCGACCAGCAGATCCATCGGCCGGCGGCGGGGGTGCGCGGCGAACAACCTCCCGTACAGGGGAGCGTTTTTCGGATTCAACCCGAGCAACTTCATCGCCGACATCGCGTCCTCCGCCCCCCTCCGCTCCTCCGCTGTCCGCATTCCGGCGAACAGCTCGACGGCCTGAAAGACCGTCGTGTAGCAGAAAAAAAGCCCCATGGCCCTCCGGAGGACCGACGGATGGTCCGCACCCCGCAGATGTTCGAGGAGGACATCGGTATGGACGACGAGTTTCGCCGCGCTCACTTCTTACGGCCTTTCGTCCGCAGCGGCTTCCCGCCTCCGGGTGCCAGGACCCCCTCCGCAAGAAGGAAGGAGATCACATTGGCCTGCGATTCGAGCTGCACGGAGGCGATCCGCTCCACCTCTTCCATTGTGACATTCTTCCGCTCGAGTGCCGCCCCAATGACCGCCGGTATCAGACGGACGCGGACGCGCGATCCGGCTTGCGCACCCAGGCGGCGCAGAACCTCCCCCGGCACCCCGATTTTCCCCTCGCCGTCAATCGCCGATTCAAATTCGAGACCTTCCCCTCCGGTCTTCATCCCGCGCGCACTGCCGACAGGAAGCTGGTCCCGGCCAGCGTGTTGGGAACTCCGAAATACCCGGCAACCGTCTTTCCCACATCCGCAAACGTCTCCCGCGTCCCGAGGCGGGCGCCTGAGGCACCGCCGGGAGCATAGCAGAGGAGCGGCACAAACTCGCGCGAATGGTCGGTGCTCGGGCTCACGGGGTCATTCCCGTGATCGGCGGTAATTATCAGAAGGTCTCCTTCTTCAATCGTCGCGAGTATTCCGGGGAGACCTGCATCGAACCGCTCGAGCGCACCGGCGAAACCCCGGGGGTCGTTCCGGTGCCCGAACAGCGTATCAAAATCCCCGAGGTTTGCGAAGAACAATCCCCGTTGGGCGCCGGAGGCGGCCCGAATGATCTCGGCAATCCCTTCTTCGTTCGTCTTCGAGTGATGCATCTCCGCCAGACCGCGCCCCTCGAAGAGATCATCCACTTTCCCAATCGAAACTGTCCGCACGCCGGCCCCGTGAAGAACGTCAAGGAGCGTCTCCCCGCTGGGGGGGAGAGAAAAATCCCTCCTGTTTGTCGTCCGCGTAAACTGCCCGCTCTGACCGGTGAAGGGGCGTGCAATCACGCGTCCGACCGCGAACTCACCGGTACATACCTCTGTCCGGGTCTTCATGCAAATGTCGTACAACCGTGCGAGCGGAATGACGCCCTCGTGGGCGGCGATTTGAAACACCGAATCGGCCGACGTGTACACGATCGGGAAGCCGGTCTTCAGATGCTCATCCCCCAGGTCCCGCATGATGGCCGTCCCCGAGGCGGTCCTGTTTCCAAGAAACCCCCGGCAGTCGGTCGCAGCGAGGAACCGTTCCATCAGCCCGCCGGGGAACCCGGAAGGGAATGTGGGGAACGCCTTCTCGACGATTAAACCGGCAAGTTCCCAGTGGCCAGTCGTGCTGTCCTTCCCCTTTGAGCGCTCAGCCATCCGCCCGAAGTTGGCCGCCGGACGGGCCGCGGGGTGTACTCCCTCAATGGGCACAATGTTCCCCAGTCCGAGGCGGGCCAGCGTTGGGAGCCGGAGCCCGCCCGTGACTCGGGCGATGTTCGCGAGCGTATTGCTCCCCGTATCGCCGTAGGGAGAGGCATCAGGGAGCTCTCCGCAGCCCACACCGTCCAGGATTATGAGAACGATCTTCTTCGTGGTGAATCGGGTACAAGACGTGAAAACGTGGGGATCTCCCCCCGCCCGGGCGGGAAGAGATCCCCGATGGCATCTTCTTGAGAGGAACCCCTCAAGCGTAGACCTGTTTTTCGTTGCACTTACAGACCTGAACCCTGTGCTCGTTGAACTTCCAGCTCGAGCCTGCTTTGGAGCGCTCCGAGGAGACCATCAGGATAGGCTGAAAGATTGCGCCGCAGACCGGGCACTTCGAGCCTTTCATCTGAGCGGCCTTCGTGGCCTTGTCCGCAAACGATTGCTGTTTTGCCATTTCTTAGCCTTTCGATATGCTGTTAATACACCCGTACGAGGTTTCCCCCGTGTTCCAACGCTTTGCCGAGGACCTGGGACGTCCCGGCGACAAGGTCGTCCGTCCCCATTCCTTCGCTCAGTCCGCACACCCCCGCACTCACAGTCACGGAAAAACTCCGCTTCCCCACGATCATGACGTGGCTCGACACCGCCTTGCGCATCTTCTCCGCCCAGAGGTATGCGTCGCTGGCGGCCGTATTGACAAGCAGCACGCCGAGGCGGTCATCTTCCAGACGTCCGACGGCGTCATACGGGCGTATGTTCGCCCGAAGTATTTTTACCGTTTCGTTGAGTATGGCGTCACATCCCTCGCGACCATACCGTACGAGGTGCTCGTCCATCCCGTCGACGGCGATCGATACGGAGGCGAGTTCCGTGCCGAAATCGGCGGCCCTGCGGACCTCCTCTTCGACTTTCCGCAGAAAGAACTTCCTCGTCAGCGACCCCGTGAGCTGGTCGACGTGGACGAACTCCTTCGCGAGGTTATTCATATACAGGACTTCGAGCGAGCCGGCCGCGTTCTCGACAAGCCGGTACATCGTCTCGACTTCGTTCCCCGAGAAATGTCCGGCGGCCTTGCTCTCCAGCGTCATCGCACCGTAACACCTGTTCATCGAGCTGATCGGAATGCAGACAAAGGATCCCTGCTTCCCGATATTCTCCGATGCGTGAAACCGGAACCGGGGCTCGGCAGCCATGTCGGCGACCGTCACGACCCGGTTTGTTGCGATCACGCACCCGACGATGCTCCCTTCGTCGTCGATGAGCTGGTCGGGAACGGCATACGGCTCCCCCATCCTGTTGACCACTTTCTGAAGGCTCCAGCCGTGCCGTTCGTCGGCGTACATTGCGACGGTCAGGAAGTCCCAGTTCGCCAGGCGGCGGGCTTCCTCCGCCAGCGCTGTCAGAATAGTCTGTTCACCAGGCTCCGAACGGATACGATCCTGCATACGACGTATGGAGGAAAGAAGTTCCGAGTCAAGGAGCAGGTCGTATTTGTCAGTGTAGCTCTTGATCAGAGCTGAAACGAGCTTCGTAAACCTCCCGAGCAGCTCGAGCGTCTCCTGCCCGAATGCATCTTCCGCTTTACTGTCCGCGACGATCGTGCCGACCGGGAGTATCCCCTGCGCGCGATCCAAGAAAAAGACCGGCACGGTCAGGACCGACTTGACATATGCGGGAGACTCGTAAAAAGGGAGCAACTCCTTCTCGGTCGCGGGGTTCACGCGCCCGAGGAGCTGCGGCTTCCCGGTGGACGCCACCTGGCTCACGATATCATCCCCCATCGCGAACCGTTTCGCGCTCATGAACTGCCTGCTGTCGGTGGCCATCGACTCGAGCACCATCTGGGACTTTTCACGGTTCGCCCAGAAGAACGCCACGGAGTGCGCGAAGAGCACCTCCTTCAATACGAGGAGGACCTTGTTGAGCAGAGAATGAAACTCGCTCTTTGGCTCCGTCTCGCTGTATGGCACATCAGAATCGAGATCGAAGAAATCCGGGATCTCCATCTCGCGAACCGATTCCGCTTTCGCCGCCGGCGCCACCGGTTGCGCGGTCTTTGATGACGGAACCACGGCGGACTCCCCTTCGTTCACTTCCCGGACAACGTACTTCCCTCCGGAGGACTGGTAGTCATCAAAGAGGAGTTTCTTCATGTTCCCCTCCTGGGCCGGTGAATCGACTCTCTCCCCCCCCGCCGGTTCATTCTCATCATCTCTCCTTTCCATCCGCCACCACGCGAAGAGGTAGACTCCGGCGGAGGCAGCAATGAGGCTCCCCACGATCCGCCCGACCGGAGAGCCGGCGAAAATACCGATGATGAGGGCGACGATCCCGATCAGGGCGATGAGGCCGTTGACAGAAAAAAACAGTTGCCGCAACCTTGCCGCTACCGAGCCGGAGACGTCATCGGTCATATCCACCTCAGAAAAGGGGAAGGCAACTTAAAAATCGTTAAAATCTAACAAATTAGTGGGGGAAAGTCAAGGAATCTGGCATCAAAACCCCATGGGAGAATGAAAATCCTACCACTACCGGGGATAGATGAAATACCCCGACGCCTTCGCTTTGTATGCAGAACGGGCGGCTTCCCAGCGTTCCGTGATAAACTCAGGGCTTTTCCCCCCGGTTATGAGGTCGAGCGCTTCAGGGTCTCCAAGCAGACGGGCGAGCCCGCGCCTGTTGACAGCGAGAGAATCCGGGTACTTCTTCCTGAGAACACAGAGGATATCCACCCCGACACTGACAGGCCGGAGAGAATCGCTCATTGTAAATTCCATGCTCACTCCGGAACAGACGATCCCCCTGAACTTCGAAGAAACGGGTGTGAACCCGACATCCCGGATCCGGACACCGGGGAGCCCCCTAGAGGAGAGAACAACCGCGAGTTCCCGGCCGTCGACAAACGGCGCACCGATGATGTGAAAGGGGTCCTCAGTCCCCCGCCCCTCGGAGATGTTTGTCGCCTCCAGGTAACACGTTGCAGGGTAGACCAGAGCGGTCTCCGGGCGCCTGATGTTCGGGGACGGGGGGATCCAGGGGAGACCGGTGTCGCGCCAGAGCATCCTCCGCGTCCACCCTTCCATCGGGATGACGGTGAGGTCTGCGCGCACGCCCCCCGCAAGCCACCCTTCCCCGTTCGCCATCGCAGCAAGCTCACCGATAGTCAGACCGTAAATGACAGGGACGGGAAACATGCCGACGAATGAACGGAGTGAGTCGGGGATAACGGGACCGTCGGTGAGCATCCCTCCGAGGGGGTTGGGGCGGTCCAGGAGAACGAACGGGATTCCCTTTTCCGCAGCGGCTTCCATACAGAGACCGAGCGTGCTGAGATACGTGTAGAACCGTGCCCCCACGTCCTGTATGTCGAAAAGGAGCAGGTCCACGTTCATAAGCATCGAGGGCGTCGGCTTCCGTATCCGGCCGTACAGTGAGAACACGGGGATATGTGTTTTCCCGTCAACGCTGTCCGAAACGGCCTCTCCTGCCGGCTCGGTCCCCCGGATGCCGTGTTCCGGTCCGAAGAGCGTCGTCACCTCAACGTGGCGAGCGATGAGCGCATCGAGAAGGTATTCACCCGAGGAGACGCGACCGCTCTGGTTGGTGATGAGGCCGACGCGCTTCCCCCGGAGGATATCGAGCCTCTTTTCAAGAAGCACGTCGGCACCTGTTTTCACCCGGGGGGAGGGAGAACGAGCGGGGGCGGGGGACTGCAGACAGAGTAGAAGGAGAAATGGAAGGATCCGTCTCACGGTCCCGCGCCCGGGCCGAATGCGTACCTGACGATACTCCAGGCGGCGATTGACATCCCGTCCCAGATCTCTCCGGATGCAATTCGTGACTCCAGTTCACCGGGGCTCAGGGTGAGCAGTTCAAACTCCTCGGTCTCATCCGGAGTGCCGCCGACATGGACGAGCTCCCGTGCAAGGTAGACCTTGCAGATCTCATCGGTAACGCCGTTGTAGGGATTGAACTCGCCTGCCTGAGAGAGGCGGCCGGACGTGTAGCCCGTCTCCTCCCGCAGCTCGTGCCTGGCAGTCTCATCGTACGACGAGCCGTCCTTGACACCTCCGCACGGGAACTCGATGCTCTCGCGACCGCACAGATAACGGTACTGGTTGACGAGAAGGACTTTCCCGTCAACGGTCACCGGGACGATCATGGACGCGCCGTTGGTGTGGACGTAGTGATACTCCCCCTTCTTCCCGGAAGGGAGCTCGAACTCGTCCTTCCGGTACGTCCACCACCTGTTGCGTGCGATGATCGACCCGGAGAGCTTTTTCCAGCTCCTGAGGGGCATGTCAGGCGTTCTGGATCAGTTCTTTCTCAGAAAAGAAAAAACCGATTTCGATTTTCCCGTTCTCCGGCGAATCTGAACCGTGAACGATGTTCTCTCCCTTGCTGGAGGCGAAGTCGCGGCGGATTGTGCCGGGTGCGGCGTCCTTCGGGTCAGTCGCACCGATGAGCGTCCGGAAGTCGGCCACGGCATTCTCCTTCTCCAGCGCGAGGGGGACGCATTTCCCCGAACTCATAAACGCCACCAGGTCGTTGAAAAAAGGGCGCCCCCTGTGCACGGCGTAGAACCCGCCCCCCGTCTCCATCGTGAGTTTCACCATCTTCATACCGAGTATGCGGAAGCCCGCCTTTTCGATCCGCGCCAGGACCTGTCCGGCGAGGTTCCTCCTGACACAATCCGGTTTGAGTATAGCAAGCGTACGTTCGACCACTGATCCTCCGTGTGTGTTCGTTTCATGCAGCGGTGAGACACCCTCTCAGCGCTTCTTCTTCTTCGACACCGCGACCTTCCGCCTGACAGAGGGAGCTTTTTTCTTCGCCGGAGCGCTGCGGATGAGCCCACGCCTCCGGAGCACCTTCTCCATCGTCTCGCCGATCATCGCAGGGCTCTCGACGACGTGGATGCCGGCGGCACGCATCGCCACCATTTTTTCCTGTGCAGTCCCTTTCCCGCCGGCGATGATGGCGCCGGCGTGCCCCATGCGGCGCCCCGGAGGGGCGGTGCGTCCCGCGATAAACCCGACGACCGGTTTCCGGACGTTCTTCCGGATGAATGCGGCCGCTTCTTCTTCGGCGGTCCCGCCGATCTCGCCGATCATGATCACCGCGTCGGTTCCCGGATCCTGGTTGAACAGTTCGATCGCATCGATGAACCTGGTTCCTATCACCGGGTCCCCCCCGATGCCGATGCATGTCGATTGTCCGATCCCCCGTTCGGTCAGTTGCCACACCGCTTCGTACGTCAGTGTTCCGCTCCGGGAGATGACGCCGACGCGTCCTTTTCTGTGTATGAAACCGGGCATGATGCCGACCTTGCAGAGCCCGGGAGAAATAATCCCGGGGCAGTTGGGGCCGATGAGGCGGATGTTCATCTCCCGGACGAAGTCGTAGACGCGGAGCATGTCGCGTGTCGGCACCCCCTCCGTGATGCAGACGATGAGGCCGATCCCCGCGCTCCCGGCCTCCAGGATCGCGTCGGCGGCGAATGACGCGGGGACGAATATCACGGAGGCGTTCGCCCTCGTTTTCCGCACAGCATCCGCTACCGTGTTGAACACGGGAACCTCACGTTTGAACCTGTCTTTCTCGTTCCCTGCGTACGCAGTTCCTCCCTTTCCGGGAGTCACGCCGGCCACAACGTTGGTCCCGTACTCGAGCATCTGCTGCGTATGAAACGTTCCCTCGCCGCCCGTAATGCCCTG
>DASVIU010000229.1:0-2072 GCA_036386275.1 Bacteroidota bacterium
GTGATCATGCTTCAGATCAGTTCCTTCAGGAGCTCTTTTCTCGGGTTCGGAATGACGACCCGGTTGACAAGAAGTCCCCTTTCCGCACAGACCCCCGCCGCAGCGTCGACCGCAGAGGTCACCGCGGCAACATCGCCGGTCATCGTCACAAACGCTTTTCCACCCAGCGCCATGGCGAGGCGGATTTCGAGGAGCGTGACGCGGGCCGTCTTCACCGCAGCGTCTGCCGCTTCGACAAGCGACGCCACGCTGAACGACTCGACGATGCCGAGCGCCCCGAGCATCTCCGTCCCGGCGGTCCCCGCGATCGCGGGGAAGACACCCGCATGGACGTTCGGGATCACGAATGTGTCGATCACCATCCCCGTGCCGACGGCCGTCCCTGCATCAACGCTCGAGCGGACGGCCGCGACATCCCCCCCGATCATCACGATATACTTCCCGGAGCAGATGCTCCGGGAGAGCAGGAGCGAGACGTCGGAGACTTTCAGCATCGCATCCGCCACCAGGTAGCCTGCAGCGATGCTCGAGAGTTCGACAAGCCCGATGGCATTCATGTCAGGCATGCTGGCGGCCCCTTTCCTGAGATTGTTCGATCACCATTCCGTTCCCCGTCAGCGTCACGACCCCGTCGATGCTCGCATGGATGTTCGCGCCGGTCCGGTCGCCGGTGTATTCCCCGACCTTCTGACCCCGGCTGACATGTGCCCCCGTGCGAACGAGCGCCCGGGCCGGAGCTCCGGCCTGCCCCGGGACATTCTGACCGGCACTATGAAAGAGCGGAAGCGTCACCTTCCGCGGCGAGAGGGATATCTCTGCGAAGGGGGCGGGGACGTTGTAGCTTTCGATCCCCAGCTTCTGCATCAGCCGCCCGACCGGTACATGGCGTCCGTCATAGATCGGGTGGACGCTGACTTCCGTTTTCCCCTGCCAGGTTACCCCGCGCGCGCGCGAGTCGGCCTTCGACTTGTCGCACGCCTCCTTGGGGTAGAGGTCCTCAGGGCAGGCGTACAGCGTGCAGAGTCCGCACGAGCAGCAGAGGTCGGCGTACTTGTTCCACACATCCTCACCGGTGGCGGTGAAGCTGAGGCTTCGCATGACCTTGTGAGGCTGCACGTCGTACCCGAGGAGATACCGGGGACAGAGCTCCGTGCAGTAGCTGCACTGGTCGCAGGCCGATTTCCCGATCCTGTGCATCGCCCCGGGAGTGAGGCTCTTACGCTCCACCAGCCGGTGTGTCAGCGGGAGGAGTATGAGTCCGGCACATGTCTTGGTGACCGGTTGAGCGAAATCGGTGGTCAGCGACCCCATCATCACGCCTCCGGCGAATGCCGCAACATCGCCTGACGCCGACCCCCCCGCCGCAGCGATCACGTCCTCAAACGGCGTCCCGAGGGGGACCTCCAGCGTGAGGGCCCTGCGCACCGCTCCGGCCACCGTGATATACTTTGACGTCACCGGGATGCCTTCGGCGGCGCGCGACATGTTCCTGAGCGTTTCGACGTTGGACACGACGGCCCCCACATTCAGGGGTATCCCGCGGGGGGGGATCAACCGCCGCGTCGCTTCATAGACGAGTATGTACTCGTCCCCCGTCGGATAGAAATCGCCGAGGAAAAGGACCTCCACGCCGGCCCCCTGCGCCGCCGCGGAAAGAGGGGCGAGGCGCTCCTCGTATTTTTTCTTGACGCCGATGATCCCGCGCGTCGCTCCCGTCGATTCCATGAGGAGACGGACCCCCCGCACAACGGCCGGCGCCTCCCTTACAAGGAGCTCGAGGTCCTTATGCAGAAGCGGCTCGCATTCCGCGCCGTTGGCGATGACCGTATCGGACCGGGAGGAGGCTTTGATGTGCGCCGGGAACCCCGCGCCGCCGCACCCCACCACGCCCGCCTCCCGTACGAGATCCGGAAACCTTCCGCTCATTCTTTCACCTCCTTCACCATCATGGCGCGCGTGTAGGCGACGAAGAAGTGCTGCCGTTCGACGTTCCGCTGCGATACGCTCCCGGGTTTGGTCAGCGTGTAGGCGACATCGCACCCTCCTTCAACGGCACGTGAGAGGAGCGTGAG
>DASVIU010000230.1:0-3537 GCA_036386275.1 Bacteroidota bacterium
TTCGCGTGCGGCGAGTACCCGGAGTCTCCCTGGTTCATCCGCCAGGTACGCGACGAAGCGGAAAAAGCGGTCGCGCGGCTCCGGAATCATCCGAGCATCGTGCTCTGGTGCGGCAACAACGAGTGCGAGTGGCTCTTCTGCACCGAGAATCCCGGGAAGACCCCCGATGATATGGTGGGTGCGAAGATATTCCGGGATGTGCTCCCTTCCGTGGTCAGGAAACTCGACGGAACGCGTCCATACTGGAGGAGCTCCCCGTTCGGCAAGGGGTTCCCGAATGACGAATCAAACGGCAATCACCACCAGTGGCGTGTCTGGAGCGATTGGAAGGACTATCCTGAGTACGAAAAGGACGACGCCCGGTTCGTCTCCGAATTCGGTTTCCAGGGACCGGCCAATCTGGCGACACTCCGGGAAGTGACACTCCCCCGGGACAGGGATCCGCAGAGCGCGGTGCTCGAACACCACAACAAGCAGGTGGAGGGGACGGAAAGGCTCATCCGTTTCATGGCGGCGCACCACCGGATCCCGGACACACTTGGGGATTTCGTGATGAAGGGGCAGCTGGTGCAGGGGGAGGCACTCAAGCGCGCCGCGGAGCACTGGCGGCGGCGCAAATACGGAACTGCAGGGGTCCTCTTCTGGCAGCTGAACGATTGCTGGCCCGTCAACAGCTGGTCGGTGATCGACAGCCGCCTCCGTCCCAAAGCAGCGTACTATTTCGCCCGGCGGTTCTTCTCTCCCGTGCTCGTGAGCATCAGGCGGACGGATGCCGGTCTGGAAGTCTGGGTCACGAGTGACCTACCCGTTCCCGTTCCGGGAACGCTCGAGGTTTCTCTTGTCTCGTTCGGGGGAAAGACCGTCCTGAAGGAGAAGGATCTTCTCCGTATGAAGTCCGACGCCTCACTCCGGATCCGGACTTTGACATGGCAGGATCTGCACGCGCACGACCTCGGGCAGTCCTATGTTCTGGCCCGTTTCGCCGCGGAGAACGGAGTGCTCAGCGAGAACCGGCATTACTTTGCGGAGCCGAAACACATTGTACTTCCGGATCCCGGGCTCACCGTGTCGGTTGCCCGGACCGGGGGGATGTCGTTCGCCGTAACGCTCCGGGCGAAGAAACTTGCGCGCGATGTCTGTCTTGAGGTGGAGGGAACGGACGCGGAGTTCGATGACAATGTGTTCGACATCGACGGCGGCTCGGTGAAAACCGTGCATTGCAGGTCGGAAATACCCCTCTGGCTTTTCAGGAGGAGACTGATCGTCTGCTCGCAGCGCTGAACGTCATTCAACGCTCGCCGACGTAGCGGGCAATCTCATCGGCGGCGATCATCGCGCCGCTGACGACGCTGTCGGCGCCGGCATAGGGGAGGTACAGGTCATTTTTGTAGAAATAGCTGCCGCACGCAAAGACAACGTTATTCACGCCGAGATCTGCATCCCCCTGCGTCTCCGACACCGTTTCAGGGCTCATCAGGGGTTCGTCCCGCCTTGTAATGAACCCCTTCGCCCGGGTGTCGCCTATCGCAATCGCGAGTTCATACACACGGGTTCCGTCGGCTTTCCTGTTCCCGTTGTGATAGATGATGAGGTAACGGCCGTCCGGGAGGAGCATCGGCGGGGGCCCTCCTCCGGTCCATGTGTCCGCATAGAGCGGGTTCCTCAGCGGCTTCATGAGAAGTCCGCGCGTCTTCCAGCGACCGAGGACGTCGTTGCTTTCCGCCCAGTGTATCGACATCCGGTCCGGTCCTTCCATCGGCCGGTGGAACATGATGTACTTCCCGTCGATCTTCCCGGGGAACAGCATTGCGTTCTTGTTGTCGATGGCGTTGAAATCCCCTTCCAGCAATCCGTGTTTCTCCCACCGGACAAAGTCTTTTGTGCTGGCCACAGCGATCCGGACGCGGTTGTTGGGCTTGCCGGAATGATACGCCGTGTAGAAGGCGTAAAACCTGTCGCCCGCCCGCGTAATCCGGGCGTCCTCGACCCCGAGGTCTTCATATGGCTGGTCGGGGAGGATGACAGGTCTGTCGTGCCTTGCCAGCAAATCCAGTCTGGGGCTGAGGACCGCCAGCCCCATCGACGACCGGGTATGGTCGTAGTCGTCCTGCCGCGCCCCCTGCGCGCGGTAGAGCAGAAAGCAGAGTCCTTCCTGCTCGAGAAGGAAGGACTTCGTCGGTCCATCAAACGGGAGGGAAGGGACGATTGCCTCGATCAGGGGGCGTTCGTCGACGAATGCACACGCGGGATTGAATGCGACCCGGTTCTCCCAGGGATGAACCTCGATCCGTCGCAGTATCGGGTTCCCGCCATGGAGCCGCTGCACGCGGGGCGTTGAGGTCATAAGGTAAGTCCTTTCTGCCGTATACGTTACGCGAAATCGGTCAAAGAGTCAATCGCTTCCATCCCATTCTTATCTCTTCTGGGTTGATTTTGAAAGCGTATGTCCATTTATTTTGCGTATGAGTTCGGTCTTTGTGATACTCTGACACCACTGGTACCCCATGCCCCCTGAGACGGCCCCCCTCACCCGCGAAGAAATCCGCGACACTGCCTATGCATTCCAGGAGAGCCGCATACTCCTCACTGCGCACGAACTCGGACTCTTCACAGCGCTCGGGAACGGGCGGCAGACTTCCGCCGGCATCGCCTCCGTGCTCGGCACGGACCCCCGCGCCACGGACCGGCTGATGAATGCACTCTGTGCGATAGGACTTCTTACAAAAGAGAACGGCCGGTTCTCGAACTCTCCGGCCGCGCGGGAGTGCCTTGTGCGCGAAAGCCCTGGCTACCTCGGCGGACTCATGCATACTGTCAACCTCTGGAACACATGGACGACTCTTACGGAGGTGGTGCGCACGGGGAGGTGCGTCCGCGATCGCAGGGTCGACCAGAGAGGGGAGCAATGGCTAACGGCGTTTATCGCCGCGATGCACGACCGGGCGGTGCGCCAGGCGCCCGTCGTGGTCGGACAGATTGACCTCTCCGGTGTCTCGCGGATTCTCGACGTTGGAGGAGGATCGGGGGCCTATGCCATGGCGTTCGTGCGGGCGAAGGCTGGGATCAGTGCGACGGTGTTCGATCTGCCTGACGTGCTTCCATTGACGAGGACCTACATCGAGCGTGAAGGCCTTTCGCGAAGAGTGACAACGGTCCCCGGCGATTATCTGAAGGGCACTCTCGGACAGGACTTCGACCTCGTGTTTCTCTCCGCCATCATCCACAGCAACTCCCCTTCGGAGAACGCCGGACTGATCCTGAAGTGTGCACGTGCGCTTCGTCCGGGGGGACGCGTTGTGGTTCAGGACTTCATCATGGACGAAGAGCGGCTGACTCCGTCGCCCGGCGCAATCTTCGCCCTCAATATGCTGGTCGGGACTGAATCCGGAGATACGTACACCGAGGCCGAAGTGTCGGGATGGATGACGGCGGCCGGCCTCTCGGGGGTCTCACGGCAGGGGACCCCTTTCGGTACGTCGCAAATCGCGGGCCGTCTGTTATGATGAACTCGGGTATTGAGCCGTTGTTCCCGCTGGC
>DASVIU010000231.1:0-3307 GCA_036386275.1 Bacteroidota bacterium
CAACTTCCGGCGGGTTCGGAGCCGGCATAAGCGTTACGGTCCCATACCAGATTCAGACGGAGTGGGATCAGGATTGGGTCGGGAGCCGCCTCGTGACGAAATCCGATCTGCGTGTTACGATGGTGACGCCGGCAATCAGCATGAAGATCTCAGAGAACCTCTCATTCGGGTTGGGACTTGAGCTTGGACTCCCCAGGATATTGTATGAACAGAGGTTACCTGTTGCCGTTCCAGGGGTTTCCACCCCGCAACCGGACGGAGTCATAACTCATGACGGGGATGGAAACGTCAGCTACGGGGTCCTCTCCGGCATCTTCTACCAGGCAAGTGAGCTCCTTTCACTGGGAGCATCGTACAGAAGTCATATGAATCTCCGAATCGACGATGGTCGCGTCCGTTACAGGGGAATGCCTCAGCAGATCGCCGACCAGTTTCCGGAGGGACGCTTTTCAACGGCGCTCGTCCTTCCCAACCAGTTTCTTGCAGGTGCAACGCTGCATCCTTTTCTCTGGCTCAATATCTCCGCCGACCTGGAATACAGCCTCTGGTCAGAGTTTAGCTCGGTCAGGATAACGTATTCAAATCCAACGCGTCCGGACGTTGTCATGAATCAGAATTGGAATAACGTCGTGAACGCCAGGTTCGGTCTCGAAGCGGCTTTCCTGGATTTCTCAATCCGCGGCGGGATCCGCTTCGAACAGAGCCCCGTGCCTGATGAATCGCTTTCTCCCGGGCTCCCGGATGCAGGTGGCACCGGTTATTCGCTGGGATTCGGCTACAGGGCCGGAGAGGGGTTGGTACTTGATTTTGGCTACTCACTCATGCAGTTCAAGGACCGTTCCGTCTCGAATTCTTCGCTCGTGTACGGTCCTTATCCCGGCGGTTTCAACGGGTTATATTCCTCTCACACTGCTTCACTTGCAATCAATGTAACCTATTCATGGAATTGAGATGGCGCTCGTACTGAAAGAACAGAGTGAACCTGCGGTCACGCTCGATCTCGCCCTGAAGCACGGACTGACTGAGGATGAGTTCGGCAAAATCATCGAAATCCTCGGCAGGACCCCGACGTACACGGAGCTGGGCATATTCAGCGTCATGTGGAGCGAACACTGCAGTTATAAGAACTCAATCGCCGTCCTGAAGACTCTTCCGAGGGAAGGGGGGAAGCTGCTTGTCGGCGCCGGCGAGGAGAATGCAGGCCTGGTTGACATCGGCGAAGGACTGGCCGTCGCATTCAAGATCGAAAGCCACAATCACCCCTCGGCTGTGGAGCCATACCAGGGTGCGGCCACGGGCGTCGGCGGGATCATGCGGGACATATTCACGATGGGAGCACGCCCGATCGCCGGGCTCAACTCTCTCAGGTTCGGGGACCTTGCCAGCGCGAGGACGCGCGGTTTGTTCCGGGGCGTGGTGAAGGGGATCGGCGACTACGGGAACAGCTTCGGTGTTCCGACCGTCGCGGGGGAGGTATATTTCGATCCCTGTTACCAGGATAACCCGCTTGTCAACGCCATGTCGGTCGGCATCGTCAAACAGGGTGAATGGGCTAGCGCAGTTGCCAGCGGGACAGGTAACCCCGTGATGATCGTAGGTTCCTCGACCGGGAGGGACGGCATACACGGGGCGACGTTCGCCTCTGAGGAGATATCGGAGGCTTCAGAGGCCAAACGGCCGTCAGTCCAGGTCGGAGACCCGTTTACGGAAAAACTCCTCCTGGAGGCTTCGCTGGAAGCGATCAGGTCAGGTCACATTGTCGGGATTCAGGACATGGGGGCGGCGGGGATTACGTGCTCCACGTCGGAGATGAGCGCAAAAGGGAAAAGCGGCATGCGCATTAACCTCGATCGTGTGCCTGCACGCGAAACCGGGATGAGCGCCTACGAGCTGATGCTCTCCGAATCGCAGGAACGGATGCTTGTGGTCGTCCGTCGTGGAAAGGAATCATCGATCAAGGAAATATTTGAGAAATGGGACCTGCACGCCGAGATCATCGGCGAGGTCACGGCGACCGGGCGTCTCGAGATCTCGTACAGAGGGGTGAACGTGGCCGATATTGCGGCGGACACACTGGTCCTTGGAGGCGGTGCTCCCGTGTATATCAGGGAAGCGAAGATACCGGGCTATATCGCATCCGCCCCCCGATTCAGACAGGAAACGCTTCCTGACCCCGGGCCCGCGGGAGGCGTCCTTCTAAGGCTTCTCAGTAGTCCAAATATCGCAAGCAAGCGCTGGGTGTACGAGCAGTACGACAGCATGGTCAGGACAAATAACGTAGTATTGGCTGAAGGTGATGCCGCAGTAATCCTTTTAAAAGAAACAGGTAAAGCGCTCTCTCTTAAGACCGATTGTAACGGCCGCTATGTATATCTGAACCCCAGACGGGGCGGCATGATCGCGGTCGCTGAATCCGCTCGAAATGTTGCGTGCACAGGGGCGGTCCCGCTGGCAATCACCAACTGCCTGAATTTCGGGAATCCATACAAACCCGAAGTCTACTGGCAGTTCAAAGAGGCTGTCGCGGGGATTGGTGAAGCCTGCAGATTCTTCAACACGCCTGTCACCGGGGGGAACGTAAGCTTTTATAATGAAAGCCGTAACGCGTCGGTATTTCCCACGCCGGTTATCGGTATGCTCGGACTCCTGAATGATGCGTCACTTGCTGTCACATCCAATTTCAAAAACGAAGGCGATGTCATCATACAGCTTGGCAGGACGAAAGGCCACATCGGCGGGAGCGAATATCTTTCCGTGATCCATGGGATAGTTGCCGGCGATGCTCCGGATTTGAACCTGGAAGACGAAAAACAGCTCCAGCAGGTTCTTGTTGAATCAGCTGCGGGAAGGCTGCTGAGAAGTGCGCACGATTGTTCAGACGGAGGGCTTGCAGTTGCCCTGGCTGAGTGCTGCATTGGGACTGGAGGCAGGCTCATAGGCGCCGAAATCGACATCGTGCCGGACGGCGTAAGGGGCGATTTTCTCTTATTCGGGGAGGACCAATCGCGCGCCATTGTTTCGGCGGCTGCAGCGAACGGGCATTCGCTGATGGAGATTGCACGGAAACATCACGTTCCCGCAGCCGTAATAGGACGCGTCGGCGGTGACCGTCTTCTGATCGGGAAGGAGATCGATCTGGGGGTGAGTGAAATAGCACAGGCTTATATGAGGGCGATCGGCGATCGGATGGAGAAGGAAGAAGCAGGTTTATTCTAGCTTTACATAATATACATTATATGACATTCGTCTGTACACAAAAGGCCCATAGTCTTTGGCCTTTCTGGATTTCTATCTGTCCTGGATGCCT
>DASVIU010000232.1:0-1518 GCA_036386275.1 Bacteroidota bacterium
ATCATCAGGCGTCAGCGGAAGGCAAAGAGCCACGTGGAAGGCCTGGAATCCGAGAAGCAAAGCATACTCGAGAAACTGCGCGACCGGGAAGCCAGAGTCGCCATGCTGGAGGAGGAGCTCGTGACGATGGAAGCGTTACGACCGGGCGACCGGACGGAAGAACTCGTTGAAGAACTCCGCAAGTACAGAGCCGAGATCAGGACCCTCTCGTCGAAAGCCGACGACATGGACGTCTTCGATCCGGCGGCGGAAGAATCCGCCGCGGAGCAGGCTGAGTTCGAATCCATGGTCTACAGCAAGGGGGGGCCGATGTCGGCGGTGATCGACTTTGTTTCGAAAATCGCCCCGAGCGACGCGCCCGTTCTCGTGCTGGGTGAAAGCGGTACAGGGAAAGAGCTCGTCGCCCGCGCAATTCACAGGAGAAGTCCGCGCGCCGGGGGGGTGTTCGTGGCCGTCAACTGCGGTGCCCTCGCGGAATCGCTTCTCGAATCCGAGCTCTTCGGTCACGAAAAAGGGGCCTTCACCGGGGCCATCAGGGACAAACCCGGCCGGTTCGAGCTTGCGGACGGGGGGACCATATTCCTGGACGAGATCGGTGAAGTCTCCGAAGGCTTCCAGCTCAAACTCCTCCGTGTACTGCAGGAAGGGGAATTCGAGCGCGTCGGCGGCACGAAGACTCTGCACGTCAATGTCCGCGTCGTTGCAGCGACGAACTCCGATTTGCGGGAGCTGGTTCGTCAGAAGAAGTTCCGGGAAGACCTCTACTACCGCATGGATGTTCTGACGGTCGCTCTCCCTCCACTCCGTGAGCGGCAGACAGACATTCCCCTGTTGATCGACCATTTCCTCCGCCGGGAGGGGGGAGGAGTCCGCGTCTCGCGAAACGTCATGGATGCCCTTCAGAACTACCGCTGGCCCGGGAACATACGGGAACTTGAGAGCGTGATGAAGAGGGGGATCCTCCTTGCCAGGTCCGAGCGGCGGGAGATGGTGACGATCAAAGACCTGAATGATGAAATTGCCGCTGCTGCTCGCGGTGCGGCCCCCGTGGAAGAACAGGTTCTGGAATCGCTGCGCGACAAGGCTTTCAGCCGGAGCTCCGTGACCGAGACAGCCGACGAACTGGGGGGCCTCAACCGCGGCACCGTGGCCGAATACCTCAGGGGTGAATGCCTGAAGGCATTTGCGGATTGCACGTTTGATGTCGACAAAGCCGTCCGGCGGATCTCCCTCTCCGCGGACCCGGCTGTCAATGAACGGGTGCGGAAAAAGTTCCAGGATTACCTTTCGAACATTTCCGAGGGGCTCTCTCCGTCGCAGACGTGGGAATCGAACCGGGGGGCGCTCAAACCGAAGAGCAAAAACCTCCCTCAAAAATATCACCGGTACCTCGAGCAGGTCGGTGAGGCCTTTTACCGGGGCGTCTGGAAACTGCCGAATTAGGCTCGGCCAAACGGGCGCGCAAGCAGTACTCCCGGCCAAACAGGCGCGTAAGGAATAGGCTCGGCCAAACCGGCG
>DASVIU010000233.1:0-9647 GCA_036386275.1 Bacteroidota bacterium
CGAGATCATGTTTCGGGTCGGCTTCAGGCGGCTGCCGTTTGGCGCGCCCTACCTCCTGCGCCAGCTCGACCTGGACCCGGCACATCTGTTTGATATAGCCGTGCGCAAACTCGAGCGCAGCCAGCATGTCCTTCTCGCTGATCTCCTGCGCATCGCCCTCAACCATGACGATGGAGTCCTCGGTACCGGCCACCGTCACGTCCATATCGCTCCCCTGGAGCGTGGTGAACGTCGGATTGATGATCATCGACCCGTCGACCCGACCGACCCGCACCTCGGCGATCGGCCCTTCGAAGGGAATATCGGAGAGCATCAGGGCCGCGGAAGCCGCCACGGCGCCGACCACGTCGCCGTCGTGTTCCTGGTCCGACGAGTATACGGTGACAATGACCTGTGTCTCGCACCTGAACCAGTCAGGGAACATCGGCCGGATGGGCCGGTCGATCAGGCGGGAGGAGAGTACTTCCTTCTCCGAGGGGCGTGCCTCACGTTTGAAGAAGCCGCCCGGAATTTTCCCCGCCGACGCAAACTTCTCCCTGTATTCGACCTGCAGCGGGAAGTAATCGAGCTTGTCGTTCTCTTCCTTGCTCGCGACGACCGTCGCAAGGACCATCGTGTCGCCGAACCGAGCCATGACGGCCCCGTCAGCCTGTTTTGCAAACCTGCCCGTTTCCAGGGAGAAGATCTTTCCCCCGAGATTTATTTCTTTCGTTACCTTCATTGTGGTATCGCTTTCCTTCAGACAATAGAGCTGCGCGCGCACACGTCCCTAGTGACGTCGTGCCGCGGCAGAGTCCTACTTCCGGATCTGGAGCTCGGCAATAACCTTCCGGTACCGCTCGATGTTTTTTTCCTGGAGATAGTCCAGGAGGCGGCGGCGTTTGCCGACCATCTTGAGCAACCCGACGCGGGAATGATGGTCTTTCTTGAACTTCTCGAAGTGTGGGGTCAGATCGTTGATCCTGGCCGTCAGGAGGGCGATCTGAACTTCGGGGGTACCCGTGTCCGCACCGCTCTTACCGAACTTCGTCACGATCTCGGCCTTCTGTTCTTTGGTGATTGCCATTGTGCTGCTCCTTGGTGTCTCTGAAATAGATCGTTGTTTAAGTTGCTACCCCATTCCCGGGCGCTGCAGCAGAGTTTGCCGTGCCTCCTCCCTGTCCCTCCCGAGTTGTTCGACGAGGTCGGACAGGGAATCGAACTTCCGCTCGTCGCGCAGGCGGCGGAGAAACGAAACCGCGACCTGCTCTCCATAAATGTCCCTGTCGAAATCGAACAGGTGTACTTCAATTGTCTCGGCGGGGACCGTTGCCACGGTGGGACGGAACCCGATGTTCATCATCCCGTAGTGTTGTTCATTCCCGATACGGACGCCGACCGCGTAGACCCCTTGTGCCGGGACGATCTTCGATGCCGAATCCGGGCGGATGTTCGCGGTCGGGAATCCGATTGTCTTTCCCCGGCCGTCCCCCCTGACCACTGTGCCGCTGAGGGAGTACGGGCGCCCCAGGAACCTTGCAGCCCGGTCAACGTCCCCCGCGCCGAGCGCCTTCCGTATCACGGTGCTACTGACCGTCACCCCCTCCACCGTAAACGGGTGCACGGCGAAAACCGAGAAATCGAATTCCTTCCCCATCTTCAGCAGCTCGTTGATGCCGGCCCCCCTGTCCCGCCCGAACATATGGTCATAGCCGACGATCACTTCGTCCACGCCCGTTCCATCGATGACGTAGGTGCGGTAGAAATCCCACGGGCTGATCCGCGAAAACGCATAGGTGAACTCGAGCACAAGCAGTATATCGACACCCAGCATCCCGATGAGCTCAACCCGTTCCCCGATCGTCGACAGGAGTTCGACAGGACCACCGGGGGGGCCCACAACCTGCTTGGGATGCGGATCGAACGTGATGACCACGCTCCGTCCTTCGCGCATCTTCGCCCGGCTGACCACTTCCCGGATGATCTCCGCATGCGCCAGATGCACACCGTCGAACGTGCCCACGGTGACCACGGAGCCGGGGTCACGCCCCGTTTCTTTCACGGAATGCGCAACAATCATGACGGCTTCGATTCCAGCATGGTCCTGTACGCCGCAAGCTCCTCAATTGTCACTGCATCCGCGAGGCGGTACGGACCGATCCTGGTCCGCTCGAGTGCAGACAGGTAGGCCCCGCAGCCGAGTTGTTCTCCCATCTCGTGCACGAGGCTCCGGATGTAGGTCCCTTTCGAGCATGTGACACTGAACCGGACAACCGGCACGCGGACAAGTAACGGCACGATAGAATGAACCACAATCTCACGAGGGTGACGTTTCACTTCCACACCCTCCCGTGCATACTTGTACAGTCTCTTCCCCTTCACGCTGACGGCGGACCACATCGGCGGAACCTGAAGACGGGGGCCGGTGAACTCCCTGAGCACGGCAAGGACGCGGGATTCATCGATGCATTCGGTGCTCTTCGTTTCGAGCACCGGGGTAGCGGTGTCGTATGACTCCGTCCGCCCGCCGAGCGTCATCTCCGCATCATACTCTTTTTCGAGCCCCACGAACGTCCCCAGGGTCTTCGTCTTCTTTCCCGTGCAGACGATCAGGAGGCCCGTTGCAAGGGGATCGAGCGTGCCGGCATGCCCCACCTTCTTTATGCCGAACATCCGGCTGATCTTGTGCACGACATCGAACGACGTCCAGCCCGCCGGCTTGCGCACAAGCAACAGCTCGCCCTCGTCGAACCGGAGCTCACGGCTCAGTTCCATCGTGGATTTTCTTGATCAGCGTGTTGATCCGGTCAACATGGTCAAGCGTGTCGTCCAGATAGAACTGCAGTGCCGGAGTGAATTTCATCCGGAGATGCGATCCCACTTCGCGGCGCATGCTCGCCCGATCACGCTCCAGGAGCGCCATCGTCGACTGCTGGGCGGCGGGACCTCCGAAAACGCTGAAGTACACTTTCGCGATTTTCAGGTCAGGCGTCATTTTCACTTCCGTCACCGTGGTGAATCCATGCGACGGGTCCCGGTACTCGCGGCTCAGTATCGCGCCGATCTCCTCTTTGACAAGGGAAGCGACACGCTCGGTGCGAATGGACATTACAGTTTCCTCTTGGCCTCTACGATCCGGAACGCCTCGACGATATCGGCCACCTTGATGTCGTTGAAGTTCTCGAGCCCGAGACCGCATTCGAACCCGGCCTCGACTTCGCGGACGTCGTCCTTGAAGCGCTTGAGCGAGGAAATCGACCCCTCGAACACCTGTATCCCGTCGCGGATGAGCCTGACCCGGTTGTTACGCATGATCTTGCCGTCCTGCACGTGACAGCCCGCGATATTGCCTATCTTGGGCACCTTGAATACCTCCCGGACTTCCATCGTGCCGACCACCTCCTCCTTCCGTTCAGGAGCCAGGAGTCCTTCCAGCGCCTGGTGGATATGGTCTATCGCGTCGTAGATGATGTTGTACATACGGATCTCAACCTTTTCCTTCTCCGCGATGCGGCGTGCATTCAGGTTCGGGCGGACCCGGAACCCGATGATGACCGCCCCGGAGGCTGCCGCAAGGATGATGTCCGATTCGGAGATCATGCCGACGCCGCTGTGGATAACGCGGAGTTTAACTTCCTTGTGCTCGATCTTCATGAGCGAATCGGAGAGCGCCTCCACGGAGCCGTCGACGTCGCCTTTCACGATCACATTGAGTTCGCGGACCTGACCTTCCTTGATCTGCTGGGAAATATCGTCCAGCGTCGTCAGATGGATCTGCCGGAAGTCCTGCTCCCGCTTCAGCTGCTGGCGTTTCAGGCTTATTTCCCGCGCCTCACGGTCGGTCGCCAGAACGAGGAACGAATCCCCCGCCTGCGGGAACCCGTCGAGCCCGGTGAGCTGCACCGGCGTCGAGGGTCCCGCCGCTTCAAGGCGATTTCCGCGTTCGTCATACATGGCCCGCACTTTCCCGCTGAAAATTCCCGCGAGGAAGGGGTCTCCCACCCGCAGAGTTCCTTTCTGAACGAGGACGGTCGCCGTGATGCCCTTCCCCTTGTCGAGCTGCGCTTCAACAATCGTTCCGATCGCAAGCCTTCCGGGATTCGATTTCAGGTCGAGCACATCGGCCTCAAGGCCGATCTTCTCGAGGAGCACGTCCACGTTTTTCCCTGACCGCGCGGAAAGCTCGACGCACTGGTATTTCCCGCCCCACTCTTCCACGAGGATATTCTTCTCGGCGAGCTGCTGGCGGATCCGGTCGGCGTTGGCTTCCGGTTTGTCGATCTTGTTTATCGCGATGATGATCGGAACGCCAGCCGCCTGTGCGTGGCTGATTGCCTCCAGTGTCTGGGGCATCACACTGTCATCCGCAGCGACGACAAGGACGACGATATCCGTGATCTGGGCGCCGCGTGCCCGCATTGCGGTAAACGCCTCGTGGCCCGGCGTGTCCAGGAATGTGATAACCCGGCCGCTCGCCGTCGTCACGTTGTACGCGCCGATGTGCTGGGTGATTCCCCCGGATTCCCCGGCCACGACGTTTGAACGGCGGATGAAATCGAGGAGCGATGTCTTCCCGTGATCGACGTGCCCCATAATCGTGACCACCGGGGGACGCCGGACGAGGTCTTCCGGGCGATCCTCCCCTTCCGTGTGGACTTCCTCCTCCGTCACCTCTTCGTAGAAGCTGATGGCGAAGCCGAACTCGTCCGCAACGAGGGTGATAGTATCCTTGTCCAGACGCTGGTTGATCGAGACCATGATCCCCAGCTCCATGCATTTCTTGATGACATCCGCCACATTGACGTGCATCAGGTTGGCAAGATCGTTCACCGAGACGAATTCGGTGACACGAAGCTTCCCCTCCTCTTTCTGGGCCTCCTCTGCAAGGCGGGCCACCTCTTCCTCGCGCTCTTTCTTTTTCCGTTTCTTTAGCACGGCGCGTCCGGTCGCGGGCGTGTCGTCCATTGCAGCGAATGTGCGCCGGATCGCGTCCGTGACTTCGGCCTGGTCTATTTCCTTGTGACGGATTTTCTTCTTCTTTTTCTTCTTCCGATCGAGATCGTCTGTCTCGACGGCCTTCGTCTCGGGCACGTCCTCCCGGACCTTCTTTTTCTTTTTCTTCCTTTTGTGCTCGTCGGACTCCGCAGCGGCGGGGGCAGCCGTCCCGGTGCCGGGCTTCGGGGCGCGGACAGGAGGCTTCGTCGGCCGGAGCTCCATCTTCCCCTTGATAGTGAGGCCGAGCCTTGTGCGACGTTCCTTTTCCAGAGGGGAGAGGAGATCCTCACCCCTCGGCTTTCTGGCTTCTACTTTCTCTTTCACCGGCACAGGTTCCGCAGGGGGCGCTGCCGCGTCGACCGGCAGCGGAGCCGCCGTCGATTCGGCAATCTCGGGTTCTACGCTTTCGACCGGGAGAGGCACGGCCTCTTCTTCGATCACCGGGACTTCTTCGGAGGGAAGACTCTCGCCAGGAGGCTCAGGAGAAGCCGGCGGAGGCGCAGCGGGCGGGGCGGGCGCTTCGACCGCCTCCTCCACTTTCCTCTCAGCCCTTTTCTTGGTCTCCCTGATCTCGGCGATCTTCCGCTGGTGCTTCTCTGCGACGTCCTTTTCTTTCTTGAAGTGGACGAGGACATCCTTCATCATATCCTCGTCGAGAGAGGACATGTGGCTCTTGATCTCATGCCCCTTCTTCCGCAGGAATTCAATCAGCGTCTCGTGCGAGAGATTGAGCTCGGTTGCAACCTTGTAGAGCTTTTTCTTTTTTTCTGCAGTTTCTGCCATGAGTACCCTATTGTTCAATCGTCAGAGGAACAGCATCGACACGGAAACCCTAGTCTTTTGCCGGTTCCTCCTTCGATCCTGCCGCAGTCCCGTGATCCGAGCCCGGCGCCTCCGTCGGGGACTTCTCCCTTGTAGAAGCCTCTCCTGGGGGCGCCTCTGTTCCAGGCGCCTCCTCTCCCGGGGGAGCCTCTGTTGCAGGCGCCTCCTCTTTGGCGGACGCCTCTGTCCCAGGAGCCTCCTCGGCCGCCGGTGCATCCGCCGCCCCGGCTTGGGGAGTCTCTTCTTCTTCGTCCCCGTCCTCCTCGTCTTCCTCTTCCTCTTCGTCGTCCACTTCCGCTTCCTCGAGGTCCCGCTTCATCATTTCCCGCAACTCCTGGACCTTCACTTCCGACAATCCTTCGATCGCCAGAAGCGTGTCGAGCTTGGCGTTGATGACGTCTTTCGCCGTCTCCAGCCCCGCATCGATCATCTTGAGGTACAGCTCTTCGCCGAGTTCCTCCTTGAAGTCGACGAGTTCGATGTCGTACTCGTCCTCCCCTCCCTCCTTGATCAGGTTGATCTCGTATCCGGTCAGCTTCGACGCAAGGCGGATGTTCTGGCCGTTGCGGCCGATTGCCAGCGAAACCTGGTCGGCGGCGACAAGCACGTTCGCGGTTTTCGCCTCGCCGTTGAGCTCGATGGTCTTGAGCTTTGCCGGCGCCAGGGCCCGCTGGATAAACACTTCAGGCTGCTCGCTGAAGTTGATAACGTCGATGTTTTCGTTGTTCAGCTCCCGGACGATCGTATGGATCCGGACCCCCTTCATGCCGACACATGCTCCCACCGCGTCGATCCGATCGTCATGAGATTCGACAGCGACCTTGGCCCTTTCGCCGGGTTCGCGGGCAATCTGCTTGATCTCGATGATGCCGTCGTAGATCTCGGGGATTTCGAGCTCAAAGAGCTTGGAGAGGAACTTGGGGTCAGCGCGAGAGACGACAACAACCGGGTTGCCGGCGTTCTTCCGGACCTCCTTGACGACAGCACGGATGGTGTCCCCTTTTTTATAACGCTCCTTGAAGATCTGCTCGCTCTTCGGGAGGAGGAGTTCATTGCGATTGTGGTTGATAAGGATCTCGTTGCGGCGGATCTGGTAGATCTCCCCCACCACGATGTCGCCGATGGCATTGCTGTACTCGTTGTAAATGCTCTCGCGCTCTATTTCCTTGATCCGCTGGTTCAGGTTTTGTTTTGCGCTGACAACCAGACGCCTGCCGAACGTGACGAGTGGAACAACCTCGACGAAGTCTTCTCCGACCCCCAGCTCTTCCCCCGAGATTTCCCTGGCTGTCTGCACATCGATCTGTGTCACGGGGTTCTCAACGGTTTCCACCACCTCGCGCTCGAGGAAGATCTCGATGTCGCCTTTATCCATGTTCACGACGACGTCGAACTTCGCGTCCTGTCCGTACTTCTTCCGGACCATCATCGAGAAAACATCCTCAACGATACCGGTTAGTATGTCTTTGTCGATCCCCTTCTCCCGGACCATCTGGGCAAAAGATTCGACAATTTCCGAATTCATCAGAACCTCCGAATAAATGAAATCTCATCCCGTGAGAGGGTTACCACGGGGACTTCACGACGGCTTCAGCCAGGGTCTCGAATGGAAACTCCTGCGGTGCGGACCCCTTCGCAGTTTCGAGCATGATCCCGTTCTCCCCCACCGATGAAAGGCGCCCCGTGTGTTCGACGGTCCCTCCGGGAGCCAGGACCTTCACGGCCAGCGTCCTGCCGACATGTTTTTTGTACTGCCAGGCGAACCTGAGAGGCCTCCCGATCCCCGGCGATGAGACATCAAGCCGGTAGGAGCCCTGTATCCATTCCGAGCGGTCGATCAGCATCGACGCTTCCCTGCTCACATCCGAGCATAAGTCGCTTGTCACACCCTGCTCGGCGTCGATAAATATTTCGACCAATGTCTTCCCGCGGGGTCCGCGTACGACAAGTTCGATCAGATGAGCAGAGAGACGGGCGGTACAATCCTCGATTGCGGCCCGCATTTCATCGTTAACCATCGGGGTATGCGTCATCCCAAACAAAAATAGCCCAAATTGGGCTATATCTACAACACCAGAAGATAGATACTTCCGGCATAAAAAGCAAGGAAAATGTGAAAGTTCTCCCCTGTTCTTCAGATTTGGGCCAGGTCCCGAGCGCCCGGGCACTTACATGGGGCCGCAGGTCTCCCGTATGATCCATGCCGCGCGCTTCACCTCATCCATCGAGACGTCGAGGTGTGTCACCGCCCTGAGTCCCATGTAGTTCCCCATGGTGAGGAGCACCCCCCTTGCCCGAAGCGCACCGAGGATTTCCTCCGGCTTTTTCCCGGTCTTTTCCGCGCCGATAATGATGATGTTGGTCTGCACCGAACCGAGATCAATGTCGAATCCCTTCACCTGTGCGAGCTCACGGGCAAGGAACGCCGCTTTCTCGTGATCCTCGGCGAGTCGCCCGATGTTGTGTTCCAGTGCGTAGAGCCCCGCCGCGGCAAGGATCCCCGCCTGACGCATCCCGCCGCCGAATATCTTCCGGTAGTGCCTCGCTTCGCCGATGAATGCCGTGCTCCCTGCGATCACAGAACCCACGGGCGCCCCGAGTCCCTTGGAGAGGCAGACAGAGACGGAATCGAAATACGACGCATATTCCTTTGGTGCTATGCCGGTCGCCGCGCTCGCGTTCCAGAGACGTGCCCCGTCGAGGTGGAGGCGGATGTTCCGGCTCCGCGCAAACACGCTGACGTCCCGGATGAGATCGATGGGATAAATGGTGCCGCCGGCGCGGTTGTGCGTATTCTCCAGGCAGATGAGGCGCGTCTTCGGCATGTAATACAGGTCCGGCCGGACCGCGCGCTCGATCTCCTCCACACCGAACGCTCCCCTTTTCCCCTCGATCGAATGGACCTGGGCGCCGGAGAGGAACGCGATACCTCCCGTTTCGTAATTGAAGACGTGCGCCCCTTTCTCACAGATGACCTCGTCTCCCGGCTGCGTGTGCACCTTGATGCATGTCTGGTTTCCCATGGTCCCGCTCGGCACGTAGAGCGCCGCTTCCTTCCCCAGGAGCCCGGCAACGTGCTCCTGAAGGCGGTTGACGGTCGGATCCTCGCCGAACACGTCGTCGCCGACTTCCGCATGTGCCATCGCCTCCCGCATTCCCGGCGAAGGCTTCGTTACCGTATCGCTCCTCAGGTCGATGATTTGTTCTGTCATGACTCCCTGCGTCTCCTGTCTGTGAATGACTGGCCGGCAACAGCCGCCGCGAACATGAACGCCACGAGGAGGGCTGACTCTCCCAGCCAGTCCCCGTGTCGCGTGTAGAACGTCAGCCCGTCGTCCGTGCCGATCGTCCGGCTGAGTATCCTCTGTGTGAAAAGCTCCGTGTCATCGTAGCTCCTCCCGTACGGGTCGATAAAACATGAAATTCCCCCGACGGCGCAGCGTGCGATCCAGCGGCGGTTTTCGACCGCACGGAAGACTGCGAATTGCCTGTGCTGGTATGCGCCCGACATTTTCCCCCACCAGCTATCGATGGTGATCAGGGCGATGAAGGACGCCCCCTTCCGAACGAACGACGCGACGAACCCCGGGTACGTCGACTCGTAGCAGATGATCGCCGAGAATTTCACGCCGGTGCCCCTGTCCGTGAACACGGTGGTGTCCGGTCCGACCTGCCAGCCGCCTATCCCCACCCCCCATCGCATAAAATCCAGGAACGCGAACATGTCGGCGTACGGAATCCGTTCAGCGATCGGCACCATTTTCATCTTTCCGTACCAGCGAACATCGGAGGTCCCCGGCTGAATGAACGCGGCGGCATTGAATGTATCGTATCTCAGGCCAGTCAACGGC
>DASVIU010000234.1:0-3193 GCA_036386275.1 Bacteroidota bacterium
AGGCGCCGGGGGGCGCGGAACCGGGTCTCCGGAGGGGTTCTCTGACGGCTCGTTCATCTGGAACCTGTCTCTGAGCGCAAGCGTGATGTGACCATCGCGGCCAGAAGAGGGAACATGATTTCGTGATGGCCGATGATATAATATCCCTCTCCGCCGTCCTGGGTCGGGCGGATCTTCACGTTCATTGTGGGACGGTACTGCGCATTCATATCGAAGACCGCAGTCGTGAACCCTCGCGCGGGCGCACCGAGGTTCCTCGCCACCGTAAGCGCCTTGAGGAACACCTCGGGCATGATCACGGCGGACCCAACGTTCAGCACCACACCTCCGCCGGTCAGCCCCTTGCAGGTTTCGCAGAGCGAAAGGAAATCGCGGAATGTCATCTCGCCGGTCGCCGCGCCGTTCATCGTCGGCTGCTGGTGGACGATATCCGTCCCGATGGCGGCATGCACGGTCGCCGGGATGCCGCATGTAAAGCAAGATGCGAGCAGGCTCACGGCGAGATTTGGAGCCTTCCGGGCAATGAGCTCTTTTGCAAGGGCTTCAGCGTATCCGTCATCCCCGCCACCGGCCGCCAGGGCAAGCGTCGTGTTGATGAACTCCCCTGTCTCGCGTGCCATGCCGAACCGGCCGTCCTTCATGTTCAACGCGACATCTTCCGATGTGTGACCCCACATCGCGGTCTCGACATCGTGGATCGCCGCTGCACTGTTCATTGCAACGGCCGTGATGACATCGCGCCGGAGGAGGTCGATGATGACGGGGGCGAGGCCCACCTTGATCACGTGCGCCCCCATCATAAGCAGGACCGGCTTCTTCTTGCGCCTGGATCGGACGATGGCTTCCGTTATCGCCCGGAGATCCCTCGCCGCGAGAATGTCGGGGAGCCCCCCGGCAAAGCTGCTGAACGAATCCCTGACTTCATCGAACGGCTTCGCGAAATCCTCCGGCGAAACCTTGCTCTTCCGTTTCGTTATGGAGACCGTTTTGATCTTTTTCAGATCCGCCCGCCTGTGCATGGTCATGGCGACGTCCTTCCCGGATTGTGCGTACCTGCATTCCTGAGGCTATTTCACGCGGGACCTGACCGGCCCCTTGACCCCGGTGTATCCTTTCAGCTCGGTGTCGATCGATCCGATCACGACCTTGGTGTTCACGCGGATAGGGATCTTCCGTTCGTCGTCCGTCAACCACACGACGATCCGCCCCTCGCTCTTGATGAGGCCCCCTTCTCTCACGAGCGGCTCGATCACGACCGTGTTAAATGTTCCGGCGGCGACCTCAAGCTGCTGCCGCCCCAGCACCCTGACGACGAGATCGTATGTCGTATCCTTGGAGAAGTTGCTGAGCAGGATCTGGTCCCCCGCCTTGAGCGGACCGTAATCGACCGTCCGTGCGTAGTAAAAGGCGGAAAGGATATCATGGACGTACTGAGGAACAGGGTATGTGCCTTTCGGGGTCTTTGCGACATTTCTCCACTGGTCGAATTCGGCGATGAAGTCCCGGCTGTAGCTCCCTTCCCGCACATGCTGCTCGAATTTCCAGGGGGCGATTGTCGCGACATCGATGTAGGTCACGTAGCGATCCTGCACCCTGTAGATCCAGGAAAAACTCGAGAGAGAATTCACGCGGAACTCGACACGGAAACATTTCCTCCCCGCAATTGAATCCAGGGCGGGGATTTCCAGCACCGCTTCCCCCGCAGTGATGAACCCGTAGTTGACATTGAACGAGAGCCGTTCGCCGACATCGAATGCGTCGTTGACGATGGTGCGGAGCTGCACATTCGATCCTGCGTTCCTCTCCGCTTGAAGGGAATCAGTACGGTGAAGGATCGAATCGGCGGCACCGTTCGGCATCGCCGCCCTGAGGGAGTTGGCGCGCCCGGCCGCACCGGTGTCGGCCGCCGCACGCGGGGGAGCAGGGCGCTTCGGGACCCTGGCAGCTTTCTTCCCGGACTTCTCCCGCGGATGGGATTGTTCCTGAGCCGATCCGGCAAAGGATGCCGCCTCAAGGGACAAGAAAACCAGAAGTGCGACGATTCCGCTACGTTTCATGGGCGCGATGTCTCTTGAGTGAGCGCGGGGGCTGCAAGGAACTCCGCAGCCGCTGCATATGCGGTTTCGACAGTGATGCTCGCCATACAGGCGCAGGGGATCCCGGCACTCCCGGCGCATTCATCACAGTCCGGAGGCTTCTCCGGGACGAGAACGCGCGCGTTGTCGGTGTACGGCCCCCAGCGACGGGGTCCCATCACGGGTATCTGGGGGAACAGCCCCACGACCGGAGTGCCGACCGCCACACCGACATGGAGAGGTCCCGTGGAGTTTGCCACAAGGAGTGAGGCTTTCTGCAAAAGTGCCGCCAGTTCCTTGACGCTCAGCCGCCCCGCGAGGTTTACCGCCCTTCCGGAAGATGCGCGTACGACCTCCTCCACCCTTGCGGATTCTCCGGCCGTCCCCGTCACTACAACGGCGAGATTCAACAGTTCTATAAACCTGCACGCGAGAAGGCCGAAGTTTTCGAGGGGCCATTCCCGTGCAGACCCGCCGCTCCCCGGATGGATGACCACATACCTGCCGGTCACTCCCGCATCCCGCAGGATCCTGGATACTCTCTCACGGACCCCCTGAGGGATGTCGAGCGGCACGTCCAGGGGTTTCACCGCAAGGGCCGTGCATCCCAGCGGAGCCAGGAGATCCAGATTGTACTCGACTTCATGCCTCTCGGCGGTCTTCCGGTGGGTGTAGACCCTGCGGTTGAACAGGAGGGAATAGTACCGGTATCCGGTCCCTATGCGCACAGGGATGCGGGCAAAAAACGCAAGCAGTGCCAGCCGCAGGGTGGGGTGGACGATGATTGCTACGTCAAATTGTCCTGCCCGGAGACGTCCCATCATCACGCGGAAGGGAACAAGCCCTCCGGCGTCATCGTACCAGAGCATTTCATCCACCGGAGGGTAGCCTTCGACGATCGCCCCGGCATAGCGTCCCGCAAGCATGGCGAGCTGAGCGCGGGGGAAGCAGCGCCGGAGAGGGGTGAAGACGGGGAGCGTGAGGACAACGTCGCCCAGGCGGTCGGTGCGGACGACGAGGATCCGGGAAGGTTCTGTCAACGGGCGGTCTCTCGGGGGAACAATACACATTACCCCAATATACTCCTGTCGCGCCTCAATTGCAAAAAGAGTGGCAGC
>DASVIU010000235.1:0-3554 GCA_036386275.1 Bacteroidota bacterium
TGAGGGACGCTGGGATCCCAGTTTCTCCCGCATTTACTCCGCTCCCACACTGACAATCAGGAATCAGACAGTCGAATTTCTCCTCCTTCTCTGGCTGTGAGTGGTGACCTTCCCCGACGCCATGGACAAAAAATCGATCGCCTCCGTCTTAGACGAAATGGGAACCCTCCTCGAGCTCAAGGGGGCCAATCCTTTCAAGTCGCGCGCCTTTCATAACGCCTCCCGTGCGGTCGAGGGGATCACGGAGGATCTCCAGGCGCTGGCTGCTTCTGAGGGACTGACCGGCGTGAAGGGGATCGGCACAAGCATTGCGGCGATCATAGTGGATCTGCTCGCAAAGGGGAAATCGAAGGAGTACACTGACCTCCGGAAGGGATTCCCGGACGGCGTCCTGGAGATGCTCCGGATACAGGGGCTCGGGCCGAAAAAAGTCAGGATACTTTTAGAAAAACAGAAGATCCGGAGCCTGGACGAGCTCGAGGCCGCGGCGAAGGCTGACCGCCTCGCTTCTCTCGAGGGTTTCGGCAAGAAATCCCAGGAGAACATACTCGCCGGCATCCAGGCCCTCCGCTCCAGAAGCGACAAGCACCTGTTCTCCACCGCGCAGGATTCGGCGGGTGCGGTCTTTGACATGCTGATGAAGCAGAAGGGAGTCACACGGGGGGAGATCGCCGGGAGCCTCAGGAGGCGTAAAGAGGTCATCGGTGACATCGATATCGTCCTGAGCGCACGCGACGCCGACAGGAAGCGGCTCATGAAGGCCTTCCTTGCGCATCCGGATGTGGCCGCCGTCGTCGCGCAGGGAGAGACGAAATCGAGCGTCACTCTCGCCTCCGGGATCAACTGCGACCTGCGAATTGTGGACGATGCCGAGTTTCCGTTTGCGCTGAACTACTTCACGGGGAGCAAGGAACATAACGTTGAGATGCGCACCCGGGCCAGGAAATTCGGCCTGAGCCTGAATGAATACGGGTTCTCCCGCCTGGGCGAGGAAGAGACCCGGGGGAAAGCCAAGAAGGTGGTCCCGTGCGCTGACGAGGAAGGGATCTACCGGGCCCTCGAGCTCGACTACGTCCCCCCCGAGCTGAGGGAAAACAGGGGAGAGATCGAAGCGGCAATCCGGCACAGGCTTCCTGCGCTCATCGAACAGGATGACATTCGCGGGACGTTCCACTGTCACACCACCTACAGCGACGGCGTGAATTCACTGGAGCAGATGGCCGCCGGGGCGAAGTCTCTCGGATGGGAATACCTCGGCATCGCCGACCACAGCAAGGTGGCTGCCTATGCCGGGGGGCTGTCGAAGGAAAAACTGAGCGCTCAGTTTCGTGAGATCGACCTGCTGAACAGCCGGGGGAAGGGGTTCCGGCTTGTGAAAGGGACGGAGTGTGACATACTTCCCGACGGGACGCTGGACTGGAACGACAGCGTGCTCGCGTCGTTCGAGTATGTCGTTGTTTCGGTGCACAGTAATTTCAAGATGAGCGAACGGGAGATGACGAAGAGAATCGTCGCGGCGTTGAAACACAAGCATGTGACGATGCTCGGACATCCCACAGGGAGGCTGCTCCTGGCGCGCGAGGCCTACCCGGTGAACATGACGGAAGTCATCAATGCGGCCTCCGATTACGGCCGGATCATCGAAATCAACGCCCATCCGACCCGGCTCGATCTCGACTGGCGGCTCTGCGCGTACGCGAAGGAAAAAAGGGTTACAATAGCGATCAACCCCGACGCCCACACGGTGGAGGGATTGAATGACGTCCGGTTCGGGGTGGGGATCGCGCGGAAGGGAGGGCTGGAGAAGAGGGACGTGCTGAATACCCGTCCCCTGAAGGGCGTGCTCGAATATCTTGGCAAACAATGACACGGTGCACTCATGGCAAGTTCACGCGGCAAGTGGCTCGGTTTCTCGCTTATCATCATCGGGATCATATTTCTTCTTGACTCCACAGGGACATTCGACATCGGAGATCTCATAGGGACGTACTGGCCTCTGTTGCTGGTGCTCTGGGGATTGGCGATGCTTACGCGTCCCGGGTTCCGCCGGTTCCGCGCCCCTTCCGGTCCCGCTCCGGCGGGGATCGTTCCGGGAGCCGGGAACACACATCAGGAGGAGAGCCTTGAGAGTTCGAACGTCTTCGGCGACGTGGACATACGGGTCACCTCTCCCGGTTTCACGGGGGGATCCGCCACGACGGTCTTCGGCGACATCAGCGTGGATTGCCACCAGGGAGGCCTTGCCGACGGCGAACACAGGCTCACCGTGAGCGGGGTGTTCGGCGATTCCCGCGTCATCGTCCCCCCGGGGATTGCGCTGGACATCACGGCCCACGCACTTCTCGGGGATGCCACCGTCCTCGATCAGAAACGGGGAGGCATCTCCGCCTCCGTCAGATATACCACACCCGGATTTGACAGCGCGCCGAAGAGGCTGCACATAAGCGTTTCCCAGGTCTTCGGAGACATCGATGTCCATCAGTAGTGCGAGCGGGAATATGCCGAACGTGGAGTTTGTCCCGCTCGGGAGGGCCAGGGAAGTGAAACAGGGGGTGACGATCATCTCTGCAGCAAACCGGGCCGGCGTGCCGATAGGACAGTCCTGCAACGGGGACGGGATATGCGGCTGGTGCAAAGTAAAAGTCCTTCGCGGGATGGAGAACCTGAGTACGCCGACGCCGCTTGAACGGCGGCTCATGGCAGCCTGCACATTTGCGCCCGACGAGAGGGCTGCCTGCCTCGCAAAGATTTCGGGTGATATCACGGTCACAACAGGCTACTGGTAATATGGCACGGTTCGAACGACATATTTTTGTCTGTACGAATGAGCGCCCCGCCGGCCACCCGAAGGGATGCTGCCGGGAGAAGGGCTCGGAAGAGATCCGCGCGGCACTGAAATCCGGGCTCAAACGCTGCGGCGTGGCGGGGATCGTTCGCGCAAATGCATCCGGCTGCCTTGATGCATGTGAGTTCGGGGTGAGCATTGTCATCTACCCGGAGGGGATTTGGTACGGAAGAGTCACTCTTGAGGATGTCCCTCAGATCATCGAGCGGACGGTGCTGAACGGTGAAGTGATCGAACGACTCATGATAAAGGATCCGCGCTACGCTCCTTCGCAGAAGCAGTTTGCGATTCTCCCTCTCCCACCTGAAAGGGCCTGACGACATGAGCGTGTATGCTGCATTCCCCCTGCCGTCGATCACGTACAGCATCCTCCACGGGCCGATGCCCGGGATCCCGCGCGAGCAGTACGAGGGGACGATAGTGGAAATGCACCGGCGGGTGGAGGAGGAATCGGTCCTCTTCGGCGAACAGCAGGTGAAGACTCTGGCGGAACTCTCAGGGCGGCAGGCTCAGATTCTCCGCGGCACGCTGTCGCAGTTTCTCGAGACGCCGATCCGGTCTGACGACGACGATATCCGGAGGATTTTTCTGGATGCGTTTGATGAACACCTCGGACAGGTGTCTGAAGGAGGCCCCTGGGGCGCGATTGCTTCCTGGGCCGGATTCGCCGTCACTTCCGCGGCCGGGCCTGCATGGCTGAAGAAACTGG
>DASVIU010000236.1:0-3294 GCA_036386275.1 Bacteroidota bacterium
CGCGGTGAAGGGGATGCTCCCCCACAACAAGCGTGGAAGACAGATCCTGAAGAAGATGAAAGTCTACGCGGGAGCCGAGCATCCCCATGCCGCCCAGCAGCCCGCGCCTCACATCCTCAACCACTCAAGCAGCAAGGAGTCGTAACGGCGCATGCACCCACAGAATACCCTGGCGGTCGGCAGAAGGAAGACGTCCGTCGCGCGCGTGATCCTCGCACCCGGTGCGGGAGCGATCACGATAAACAAGAAATCGTTCGAACAATATTTTCCGCTTGAGACGCTCCGGCGCGAAGTGATGAAGCCGCTTGAAGTGACACAGTCGGCCGGCAAATACGACATCCGCGTCAACGTGGAGGGGGGCGGGGTGTCGGGTCAGGCCGGGGCGGTGCAGCTGAGCATCTCCCGGGCGCTCGTGTTGCTCAACGATGAACACCGTCCGCTGCTCCGCGCGGCGGGATTGATGACCCGCGATCCCCGCATGGTCGAGCGTAAGAAATACGGCCAGAAGAAAGCGCGCAAGAGATTCCAGTTCTCCAAGAGGTAATGAGGCAAGAAGTTGCTGTCCCCGGTTGGACGCACCCGCGAAATCCCGCGTCATCCGGTTCTGTCACTACTCATACTCCCGGATTCCGCCGCGAGTGTCACGCCCTGCGTGATGACGGCGGGAGACGAAGGGAGTAGAAGAAAAAACTCAACATAAGGAGTGCTGTTATGCCCCGCGTCGAAGTCGCCGAGCTGCTCGCAGCCGGCTGTCATTTCGGTCACCTTACCCGCCGTTGGAATCCCAAGATGCGTGCGTACATCTTCATGGAGCGCAACGGGATCCATATCATCGATCTGATGAAAACCCGCATCCTTCTCGAAGAAGCGTGCAACGCCATCGCCAACATCGCCGCCGAGGGGAAGCGTATCCTGTTCGTCGGCACGAAGAAGCAGGCGAAGGATGTGATCCGCGAAGAAGCGGTGCGGACGGGCGAGTTCTACGTCAGTGAGCGCTGGCTCGGAGGTTCCCTGACGAACTTCACAACGATACGCAAGAGCGTGAAGCGCCTCACCAACATCGAGAAGATGGAGAGCGACGGTACCTTCGACAAGATCACGAAAAAGGAGGGGCTGTTTCTCCAGCGGGAAAAGGAGAAACTCAACAACGTCCTCTCGGGCGTCGTGGATATGACGCGCCTCCCGGGGGCCCTTTTCGTCGTCGACGTCAAAAAAGAAGCGATCGCGGTCAAGGAGGCGAACCGCCTCAACATTCCGGTCTTCGCGATCATGGACACGAACTGCGATCCGGACGGGATCGATTACGTGATCCCCGCAAACGACGACGCGATCAAGTCGGTTCAGGTGATCACGAAGGCCTTCGCCGACTCGGTGCTTGAAGGGAAGGAACGGTCTTCGGCCAGGCAGATGGAGACGTCGGCCGAGGCGGAGCGCCGGGGAAAGGATGCGCCCGAGGGAAAACCCTCATCGAATTGAATACGGAACCACTCGAATCGGATACCATGGCAATCACTCATGAGATGATCAAAAAACTCCGCGACGTGACGGGCGCGGGGATGATGGACTGTAAACATGCGCTCGAGGAAACCGGCGGGTCGCTGGATGCCGCGGTCGAATCCCTGCGGAAGAAGGGGGCCGCGGTCGGGCAGAAGAGGGGAGACAGGGCTGCTAAGGAAGGGATGATCCTCACCAGTGTGAGCGGGGACGGGAAGACCGGCGTGATCGTGGAGATCAATTGCGAGACGGACTTCGTCGGCAGGAGCGACGATTTCAGCGCGTTCGCCCGCGCGGTCGCGGGCCTGATCGCCTCGCGCAAGCCGAAGACGGTTGAGGAGCTCAAGAGCCTGAAGGGACCGGACGGGAAGACCGTCACGGACCTCACAAACGATCTGCTCGCGAGGGTCGGGGAGAAAATCGACGTGCGCCGGTTCGGCATCCTGGAGTCCGCGGACGGGGCCGTCTTCTCCTACACGCATCTCGGGAACAAGATCGGCGTGCTCGTCGAATGCGCAAATCTCGGCATCGACCCCGCGGGGACCGTTGTCGGCCGGGACGTCGCCATGCAGATCGCGGCGATGAACCCGATGACCGTCGGCCGCGAAGGGGTTGCAAAGGACACCGTCGAGCGGGAGCTCGACATATACAGAACCCAGGCGAAGAACGAAGGGAAGCCCGCCCCCATCGTGGAAAAGATCGCCAACGGGAGGCTGGAGAAGTTCTACCAGGAAGTCTGCCTTCTCGAGCAGACCTTCGTCAAGGACGGCGGGAAGACAATAAGAGATTACCTTGCGGAGACGGGGAAAGGGACTACCGTGAAGCAGTTCCGCCGTTACCATCTCGGCGAAGAGGCCCGCTGACGTGACCGGCGGACCCCGATACCGGCGTGTGCTGCTCAAGCTGAGCGGCGAGGCGCTCATGGGCGAGCGGCAATTCGGCATCGATCCCGCCGTACTGAAGCAGTACGCGTCGGAGATCAAGGGCGTGCACGACCTCGGTGTCGAGCTCGGGATCGTGATCGGCGGAGGGAACATCTACCGGGGCGTCGCGGACTCCTCGGACGGGATTGACAAGGTCACCGGCGATCACATGGGGATGCTCGCCACCCTGGTCAACGCGCTCGCCCTGCAGAGCGCGCTGGAAGGGGAAGGCACGCTGACGCGCCTGATGTCGGCGATCCGCGTTGACGTCATCGCCGAGCCGTTCATCCGGCGGAGGGCCGTGCGGCACCTGGAAAAGGGGCGCGTGGTGATATTCGGCGCCGGTACCGGCAATCCGTATTTCACGACCGACACCGCCGCCGCCCTGCGTGCGGTGGAGATCGAGGCGGATGCCATCATCAAGGGGACCCGCGTTGACGGCGTGTACGACTCCGACCCGGAGCGGAACCCCGCCGCCTTCAAGTTCACCGAGATCTCCTACCTCGATGTCCTGAAGAAGGATCTGAAGGTGATGGACATGACGGCAATTACGCTGTGCAGGGAGAACAAGCTCCCCATCCTCGTGTTCAACATGAACACGAGGGGGAATTTCAGGAGGCTCATCCTGGGGGAGGACGTGGGCACGACAGTCCTGGAGCGCTCGTCATCTGCTCGCTAACAACCGGAATCGGGGACCATCATGGTGAAGGAAATTCTGAAGGAAGCGGAAGACAAGATGCACAAGGCGGTGGAGGTCGTCCGCGGGGAGCTCGTCAGGATCAGGACGGGCAAGGCGACGACGGCGCTGCTTGACACCGTCAGGGTGGACTACTACGGGACGATGACGCCGCTGCCGCACTGCGGCAACGTCAGCGTC
>DASVIU010000237.1:0-3302 GCA_036386275.1 Bacteroidota bacterium
TATTCGCTGAAGTCCGTGAGCATCGGCCACGATACCGTCGGAGAGGTGTTTGTGCGGGTGGAGTTCGACGGCGTCCAGTACAACGGGAGGGCCGTGAGCACCGACGTGATCACCGGGAGCGCCCGGGCGTACATCGAAGCCATGAACAGGGCCCTGAGCGTGCGGAGACGGCGGGAGGGGCGTGTGAAGGATACGATCGCCTTCGCATCCTCGGTCGTATGATGATGACGCCACGAGCCGGAGGATGACGATGAACGCACCGAAAGCGAAGACCCTGTTTGAGAAGGTATGGGAGTCGCACGTCGTGACGCAGGAGCCGGGTGCTCCCGCCGTCCTTTACATCGACCTCCACCTTGTCCACGAGGTCACCTCTCCCCAGGCATTCGCGGGGCTCCGGGCGCGGGGACTCCGCGTGCGCAGGCCCGCCCGGACATTCGCCACCGTCGACCACAGCATACCCACCGGCGACCCGGCCGTTCCGCTCAGCGACCCGCTTGCATCGCGGCAGATTGCTCAGATGGAGGAGAACGCGCGGTGGGGGGGAATCAGGTTCTACGGGATGAACAGCGCGCAGCGCGGGATCGTCCACGTCATCGGTCCCGAGCTCGGCCTCACGCAGCCGGGCATGACCGTGGTCTGCGGCGACAGCCATACGTCGACGCACGGGGCATTCGGGACCCTCGCGTTCGGAATCGGGACGAGCGAGGTGGAGCATGTCCTGGCATCGCAGTGCCTCCTCCAGCGCCGCCCCGGCGTCTGTGAAGTCCGGATCGAGGGGAAGAGGGGGCCGGGCGTCACGGCAAAGGACATCGTGCTGGCGCTCCTGGCGCGGATCGGCGTGGGGGGAGGAACCGGGCACGTATTCGAGTACACCGGCTCCGCGGTCGGCTCGCTCACAATGGAAGAGCGGATGACGATATGCAACATGTCGATCGAGGGGGGCGCGCGGGCTGGCATGATGGCACCGGACGACACAACAATCGAATACATCGCCGGGCGGGAATTTTCCCCGCGCGGCGCGGAATGGGACAGCGCCGTCGCCCGCTGGCGGAAGCTCCCGACGGACGACGGGGCAGTGTTCGACCGGTCTATGACGCTCGATATCTCGGGCCTCTCCCCCATGATCACGTTCGGCACCAATCCGGGAATGGGGCTCGCACTCGGCGGGCCCGTCCCTTCGCCGGATCAGGTGACCGACCCGGCCCAGCGGTCGGCGCTCAGGAAAGCCCTGGAGTACATGAATCTGACTCCGGGTCAGCCCCTTCTCGGCTGCCCGGTCAATGTCGTCTTTATCGGAAGTTGCACGAACGGACGGATTTCGGATCTGCGCCTCGCCGCCTCGGTTCTCCGCGGACGGAGGGTCGCTCCCACCGTGCGTCTCCTTGTCGTCCCCGGATCGCAGGCGGTGAAACGGCAGGCGGAAGCTGAAGGGCTCGACAAGATATTCAAGTCTGCAGGAGCCGAATGGCGCGAAGCCGGTTGCTCGATGTGCATCGCAATGAACGGTGACCAGCTCTCGCCGGGCCAGTACGCCGTCAGCACGAGCAACCGGAATTTCGAGGGACGGCAGGGAAAGGGGGGACGGACGTTCCTGGCGTCCCCGCTTACCGCGGCGGCATGCGCGGTCACCGGTACGATCACGGATGTACGGACGCTTTCATCATAAGGAGCAGCACATGCCGGGTTTTTCGCGTTTTTCATCGCGTCTCGTCCCGCTCCTTGTCGATAACATCGACACGGATCAGATCATACCCGCCCGGTTCCTCAAAGTCACGGACAAACTGGGACTGGGGGAGAACCTGTTTTCGGACTGGCGCTTCAACCCGGATGGTTCGCCCCGGCCGGACTTCGTCCTGAACATGCCGGAGCACCGGGGGGCTCAGATCCTGCTGGCCGGCGACAATTTCGGCTGCGGATCCTCGCGTGAACATGCTCCCTGGGCCCTCTCCGGGTTCGGGTTCCGGGCCGTGATCAGCACGTCGTTTGCAGACATATTTGCCAACAACGCATTGAAGAACTCAATTCTGCCTCTCACGCTCTGCGGGGCGGATTACCGCGAGGTCGTTGCACTTCAGAAATCAAACCCCGGCGCCGAGTTTTCGGTCGACCTCTCTTCCCAGACGCTGATCGCCCCCGGGGGAAAGTCCATGCCGTTCCCGATCGACAGTTTTGCGAAAACATGCCTTCTGAACGGGGTTGATGAGCTCGGATACCTCCTCCGGTTCATGCCGGAGATCGAGGCGTTCGAACAGTCCACATCGCGGGGTTGAGCTATGCGCATACAGGTGTACGATACGACATTGCGCGACGGCACGCAGAGAGAGGGGATTTCGCTCTCGTGCGACGACAAGCTCAGGATCGCCAGGAAACTGGACGACCTGGGCGTGGCATTCATCGAGGGGGGATGGCCCGGCTCGAATCCGAAAGATGTCGAGTTCTTTTCCCGGGCGAAGAACCTCCGGTGGAATCAGGCGGTGATCACATCGTTCGGTTCCACGTGCAGGGTCGGAGGACGCCCCGGGGACGATCCCAACATCGCGGCGCTCGTCGATTCTGGGACGTCCGTGTGCGCGCTCGTCGGAAAGACATCGATGTTCCATGTCAGGGAAGTCCTGCGGACGAACGCGGAGGAGAACCTGAGGATCATCCGGGAGAGCACGGCATACCTCGTCCAGCGGGGACGCAGGGTGTTCTACGACGCCGAACACTTCTTCGACGGGTTCAAGCTCGACAGCGCCTACGCGCTCGAGACACTGCGTGCCGCCGCCACAGGCGGAGCGGAGATCCTGGTGCTCTGCGACACCAACGGGGGGACGATGCCGTGGGAGATCGCCGAGATCGTGTCCCGCGTCCGTGAAGGCACCCCGGTCCCTCTCGGGATCCACACACACAACGACGCGGAGTGTGCGGTGGCCAACTCGCTTGCCGCCGTACGGGAGGGGTGTATCCAGGTGCAGGGGACCATCAACGGGTACGGAGAGCGCTGCGGCAACGCCAACCTTATCTCGGTGATCGCCGATCTCACGCTCAAACTGCAGAGGGAGTGCCTCCCCGAAGGAAACCTCGCACGGCTCACGGACACGGCCCACTATGTTGCGGAGATCGCGAATCTCTCCCCCGACGGCCACCTCGCCTACGTCGGGAAATCGGCGTTCGCGCACAAAGGGGGGATCCATGTTGCCGCGATCAGGCGCAACCCCGATTCCTACCAGCACTGCGATCCGGCGCTCGTGGGGAATGCCATGCGCGTCGTGGTGTCGGAACTCTCGGGGCGCGCGAACCTTGTCAGCAAATCCGAGGAG
>DASVIU010000238.1:0-3494 GCA_036386275.1 Bacteroidota bacterium
CCGGGGAGTGACTGTGCGATGAAGACGCACTTCCCTCAGATCATTGAAACCGTGAATGCGGTCTTCAGCCCTTCAGTTGAACCGTACGTGGACCAGCTCCGCAAGAAAGTCTGTGCGGTCTGTACGGGCCAGTCCCCCGAAGGTGCCTGTCACCTGCGCGATGAAACCGAATGCGCGCTCGACCGGTACTTTCCCCTCATCGTCCAGGTCATCGAAGAAACCCAGTTGAAGAAGCGGCTTAAGACCTAGCAGCCCCCCTTTTCCCTTCTTTTTCTGTCATTCTGCCGGACTCCGTTTTTTCACTCCTGCCAACATTTTCCCAGGTATTGGAAGGATTCCCTTCCCCCGGATCTCCGCAATCCCCAGAAATGCCCCCTATTGATGCGATTCAGCATGCAGCCCCGAAATTTCGTGGCACGCATGTTGAAATGAGACTGGCGGGATCCATTACGGGAGGTGTGATGGCTGTTCTTGGGAATGCGGTGTTGATCGCCGGACTGATATCGGCGATCCTCTCGGCAGGGTTTTACTACCGATCGGCATTGCGGGGAAACAACTCCCGCTCCCGGCCGCGGATCCTTCTGTTCGCCTGTACCATCACCCTTGTCGTTGCGTCGCTGGCTCTCCTCGACCTGATCCTCACGCACGACTATTCGGCCGGTTACGTTTACAGTTACAGTGACAACTCGTTGCCGGTCCACTATCTGGTATCGAGCTTCTACGCAGGGCAGGAGGGAAGTTTTCTCTTCTGGGCACTCTGCTCCGGAATCATAGGGCTTCTCCTCTACCGGTACACAAAGAAGAGAGGGATCGAGTCTCCGGTTATGGCAGTGTTCATGACCGTGGAGGCTTTTTTCATTCTCCTCGTCGTCGTCCGGTCTCCGTTCCGCACTGTGTGGGAGATGTTCCCCGGGGCACCGGCGTCCCCTCCTCCGGACGGACGCGGCCTGAATCCGCTCCTGCAGAACGTCTGGATGGTGATACATCCCCCCATCCTGTTCCTCGGGTTCGCGGCGATGGCTGTCCCCTTCAGCATGTCGGTCGCAGGGCTCTGGAAGAAGAATGCCGCCATCCTTTCCGAACACGCATTTCCGTGGCTTCTCTTTTCGGTCGCGGTGCTGGGGCTCGGGATCATGCTCGGTGCCTACTGGGCGTACGGAGTCCTCGGCTGGGGGGGGTACTGGGGGTGGGATCCGGTCGAGAACTCTTCGCTTGTTCCCTGGCTTGTCGGCGTCGGTCTTCTCCACACGCTCCTGGCGCAGCGCCGCACGAACTCCTACATCAGGACCAACTTCGCTCTCGCTCTCGTGTCATTCCTTCTGGTTCTCTACAGCACCTTCCTGACGCGGAGCGGAGTTCTCGGCGATGCCTCGGTGCACGCGTTCACGGATCCCGGCGCTCAGATCTACTGGTTGTTGCTCGGCGGGCTTATCGTCGTAACGGCATTGAGCGCGGCTCTCCTCGTCCTCCGCGGCCGGTTCTTCCGCCCCGAAGAGAAGAGGGGCGGACTCCTCACGAGGGAAACGATGCTCGGCGGGGGCACGATTGCGCTCCTCCTGAGCGCAACGGTCATCCTCTTCGGTACGAGCCTTCCCATCCTGTCGAAGACCCGTGTGGAACCGTCATTCTATGATGCGACGAACCTCCCGATCGCGGTCCTCATCACGCTCCTGATCGGGTACAGCCTGTTCATGCAGTGGGAGGTCCAGGACGGCCCCTACACGTTCAGACGGTCGCTGACATCGCTCGGCGCGGCGGCCCTCTCCTGCATCATCCTTCTCCTTGCGGGAGTGCGCGACGCGGGGGCCATGCTCCTCATATTCACATCGCTGTTCGCCCTGTACGTCAACGTCAGGATCGGTGCGGGCGTTGCGCGTACCGACTGGCGGTCACTCGGCGGCAAAATCGCCCATGCGGGGATTGCGCTCTTTCTCATCGGGGTCATCGCCACCGGGCGGTTCTCCTCGAAGGAGCATGTTTCTCTGCCGCAGTATACGCCGCGCACCGTTCTGGGACGTTCGATGACGTACACCGGCTACACGCAGCGTCCGGACGGAAAGATCGTATTCAACATCAGCGTCGTGGCCCCGGGGGAGTCGTTCAGGCTGTCGCCGGTGATGTCCCCCGGCGGCGAACAGGGGGTCCTCCGGACGCCGGACATCGCATCGTTCCTCATGCGGGACATCTATGTATCGCCGGTCGGTGTTGAGACAGCCGACGCAACCGGGGCGTCCACACACGGGGTCGCCGGCCCCGAATCGCTTGTAATCGATGCCAGCGTCAAGCCATGCATCAACCTCCTCTGGGGAGGGACTCTCGTGATGATGGCCGGATTTGTCCTCGCTTTTCTCAAACGATCAAAGGAGTCGTGATGGAAGCCATAGAGTCGAAGAAACTCCCGTACAACGTCCCGGGAAAGTACTACACAACGGAGCTGTGCGACGGATGCGCGTACTGCGCGGCGGTCGCTCCAGAGAATTTTGATTTCGAGAAATCGACAAATACGTATTTCGTCGCACATCAGCCCAGGGGTGCAGAGGAGGAGGAATTCATCCAGGAGGCGATGGATGACTGCCCCGTGGATGCGATCCGCGCAGTCGAAGCGCTCCAGCCGCAGGCGGACGCGTGACGACGGCGCTCAACACTGCCGCTCCCGGGCCCGGCCCTGCGGAGGGGAAAACCGTGCGGCAGAGGGACTACGATCCGATGACCACCCCGTACGGGGTGAACGAGAATGATTTTCCCTGGGGCGGGTCGTCGGAAGAGCAGGTGGCGTTCCTTCTCCGCTACGTGATACTTGCTCCCTCGACGCATAACACGCAGCCGTGGAAGTTTGCGCTTGTCCCCGGGGGCGTTGAGGTGTATGCCGACTATTCGCGGCGCATGCCGGTTGTCGACCCCGGCAACAGGGAACTGTTGATGAGCGTCGGTGCCGCCGTCTTTACGCTTCGCGTCGCCGCGGAATGGTTCGGCATGGAATGCCGCGTGACGTACTCGTACAGCGGCGATTCCGAACGGCCGCTGGCCGTTGCGGCGATCGCCCGGCGGGAGCCGCCGGCACAGGGTGACGAGGGGATCGCCTCGCTTTTCGGTCCGATCGTCCGCCGCCACACCAATCGCCACCCGTTTCTCTATTCGCGCGTCCCCGAGGCGATTCTCCGCAGGATACGGGGGCTCGAGGTTGCGGGGCAGGCCTCGGCGGTGGTCTCCGCCGACGGCAACGTCAACGGTCAGGTCGGCGAACTTGTCGCCGCCGCCGACCGGATGCAGCTTGCCGATCCGTCGTTCAGGAGCGAGCTGGCCGAATGGATCAGGCCGAACTGGACTCAAAAATCGGACGGCATCACCGGGGCCGCGCTCGGGATGAACAACGTCGCCTCGGCACTCGGATCGTGGACCACGAGGGTCGTCGACACGGGATCCCTGAGAGCCGCGAAAGACAGGAACCTCTGCGCGCAGGCGCCGGTGCTTGTGGTGCTGCAGGCCGAGGACTC
>DASVIU010000239.1:0-1596 GCA_036386275.1 Bacteroidota bacterium
GCGTCGGTCCGGTCCCCGGGGATCTGAAGTTCCCAGATGGGAGAAAACGCCTTGTGATATATCTGCGCGATCTCCTTCCGCCGCTCGTACATCTTCCGGGCCTTCCGGAGCTGCGCAAGACCCATTGCGGCCGCGACATCGGTCATGTTGTATTTGTAACCCGGGGCGATGATCTCGTAGAACCATGATCCTTCCGCCGTGTAGCGCTTCCATGCATCCTTGCTGATGCCGTGAAGCGCCATAATCCTGCAACGTTCCGCCAGCGCGTCGTTCTCCGTGCAGATCATCCCCCCTTCGCCGGTCGTGATAGTCTTTGTCGCGTAAAAACTGAAACATGTCACATCGCTGAGGGCGCCGATCATTTTCCCCCTGTACTGGGACGGGAACGCATGTGCCGCGTCTTCGATGACCGGAATGCCGCGGCGCTTCGCGATTTCGTGCACGCGCCCGAGCTCAGCAGGGAGCCCGGCAATGTGGACCGGCAGGATGGCTTTCGTCCGCTCCGTCAGGGCCGGCTCGATGCGCGCCGGATCGATATTGAAGAACTCGGGCTCAACATCGACAAGCACGGGCCGCGCGTCGAAATAGCGGATGACCTCGGCGGTCGCCGCAAACGTGTACGGCGTCGTGATCACCTCGTCTCCCTGTTTCAGCCCGATCGCCTCCAGGGCGAGATGCATGGCAGCGGTGCACGAGTTGACAGCGATGGCGTGCTTCGCCCCGACAACCGCGGCGAACGCGGATTCGAATTGCTTCGTCTTCGGACCCGTCGTCACCCAGCCGGAGTTCAGGGCCTCGCGGATCTCGGTGAGCTCGGACTCGTCAAGGTCGGGAAGCGCAAACGGAAGGAAATTTTCTCTCATCGTCATTGAGATAGTTGTGAAGGAGGTGGTTGTGCGGGTGATCGGTCTTTCCAGCGGCCCCGGAACTTCACCAGCCCCACCAGGAACCCGAGTCCGTACGACACGTGAAGAGTCGCAAAGGCAATACTGAGGAGCGGCAGGTCGGCGAGCCTGTCTCTGCGAGCGGTCAGGAATGCGGCGCAGAGGTTCGCTGCGAGGTAGGAGCCGGCGACGAGGAGGAGCACGGCCATCCCCGGGACAGACCAGGGGGCGACCCCCAGTGCGACCGCCAGCAATGCGACGAATGCCGCCGGAACGAACTGCCGCATTTTCATCTGCCGCGGGTGTTTCTGAAGAACGCGCACTTTCCAGTAGCCGTACTGAAAGTACTGCCGCCAGAGAGACCCGATGGAGCTCCTGCTGTAGTATTCGGACCTGACATCTGCCGCCAGGAGGATCTTTGCGCCCAGTTTCCGGAGCCGGTAGTTGTATTCGTCGTCCTGGTTCCGGACCAACTCCTCGTCATAGGGACCGGCGCGGTCGATGATCGAGCGCGTGTACGCCGGAAAGGGGACGGTGTCTGCGAGCATTGTCCTGTCAGTCACGGTCCTGAACGCGGAACCGCCGACGCCGAAGGGAGAGCTCATCGCAAGCGCAATAACCCGGGCGGTCCCGGTCCCTCCCATCGTCCGGACAGGCCCCCCGACGCCGTCGACGTGGTCCGTGCGTATGTGATCGACACAGCGACTCACGT
>DASVIU010000240.1:0-2274 GCA_036386275.1 Bacteroidota bacterium
TGGCCGCTCAGGATGAATCGGATGAGAAGCCGGTCACGACCAACCGGAAGGCCCGGCACGAGTATGCAATCCTGGACACGTTTGAAGCGGGGATCGTGCTCACGGGCACGGAAGTGAAATCGCTGCGGCAGGGAAACGCAAACCTCGCCGACGGGTACGCGCTCCTCAAGAAGGGGGAAGTCTGGCTCTTCGGCATGCACATCAGTCCTTACACGCACGGCAGCTACAGCAATGTCGATCCCCTTCGCAAAAGGAAGCTCCTCCTTCACAAAAAGGAAATCCGGAAAATCGCTTCGCGGCTACGGGAAAAAGGACTTACGCTCATCCCCCTGAAGCTCTACTTTCTCCACGGTCTCGCCAAGCTGCAGCTCGGGGTCTGCAGGGGGAAGAGGGAGTACGACAAGAGGCAGGACATCGCCAAGCGTGAAGCAGAACGCGCAATCCGCAGACATCTAGCAAGGTAGACTCCGACTTTGTTCCCACCGCTGAACGAACAGCTCGACATCATCACGCGCGGCACCGCCGAAATCATCCGCGTGGAAGACCTCGAGCGAAAAATCACCACGTCGCTGCAATCAAACACCCCGCTCAAAATCAAGCTCGGCTGCGACCCGAGCAGGCCCGACCTCCACCTGGGGCATTCCGTCGTCCTCCGCAAGCTCCGCCAGTTCCAGGACCTGGGACACCAGGCCATACTCATCGTCGGCGATTTCACGGGAATGATCGGGGACCCGTCAGGCCGGAACAAGACCCGCCCCCCCCTGTCGCTCGAGGAGACACGCGCCAACGGACAGAGCTATTTCGCGCAGGCGACGAAGATCCTCTCCTCCACCAGGATCCAGATGCTGTACAACTCCGAATGGCTCGGAACGATGAGCTTCGCCGACGTCACCGCGCTGGCGAGCAAGTACACGGTTGCACGCATGCTCGAGCGGGATGATTTCGAGCGTCGCTACAAAGCGGGGGAACCGATCAGCATGCACGAGTTCCTCTATCCGCTCGCGCAGGCGATGGACTCGGTGGCCATCCGTTCGGACGTCGAACTCGGCGGGACCGACCAGAAATTCAATCTCCTTGTCGGACGCGATATCCAGCGGGAATACGGGGTCGAGCCGCAGGTCACCATCACCATGCCGATACTTGTCGGGACGGACGGCGTCGAAAAGATGAGCAAGTCGCTCGACAACTTCATCGGGTTCAATGAATCCTCCCGCGACATATTCGGGAAAACGATGCGGATCCCGGATGCGCTCATCTACGATTATTACCTGCTCGCGACCGACATACCCGCCGGCGAGCTGGCGGCGATAAAGCTCGCGCTTGCCGACCCCGCGACAAACCCGAGCACGGTGAAGCGCCGACTTGCGACGACGCTCGTCACGCTCTACCACTCAGCCGGTGACGCGGTGAACGCGGAAAAGGAATTCAACAGGATGTTCCGGGAGAAGGAATCCCCGGAAGAGATCCAGGAGGCGGCGCTGAGCGCTCCGGGGGGAAGCATCGGCATCATTCAACTTCTCTCCGATGCCATGCTGGTTCCTTCCAGGAACGAGGCGCGGCGGATGGTCGAGCAGGGCGCGGTGAGCGTGGACGGGGTCAGGATTACGGATCAGAATGCGGTCATCGACATCACCGCCGGGGTGGTGGTACGGGTCGGGAAACGGGGATTCCGTCGCGTCCGGCCGGCGTAAATCAATCATAATCCACTACAACACACCATTGTCAAGAGGGAGATGAGACATTGTACGTACCGGGGAAAATGTTCTTTACCAAAGGAGTAGGCCGTCACAAGGATTACCTGCAGTCGTTCGAGCTCGCCCTCCGCGACGCCAAGATCGAGAAATGCAATCTCGTGACCGTGTCGAGCATCTATCCCCCGGGATGCAAACGCATCCCGACGGAGGAAGGACTGAAGTTCCTCCAGCCGGGGCAGATCACATTCTGCGTCATGGCGAGAAACGCGACAAACGAGCCGAACCGGCTTGTGGCCGCCTCAATAGGCGTCGCAACCCCCTCGGACACCTCACAGTACGGCTACCTTTCCGAGCACCACCCTTACGGCGAGACGGATGAAAAGGCGGGGGAATACGCTGAAGACCTCGCGGCCACGATGCTCGCGACGACGCTGGGCGTTGAATTCGATTCAGGGATCGCCTGGGATGAGAGGGAGAAGCTCTATAAGATGAGCGGGAAGATCGTCAAATCCTTCAACGTGACGCAGTCCGCTGAAGGCCACAAGGACGGAATCTGGACGACTGTCGTCGCCTGCGCCAT